>CANJQZ010000045.1 GCA_947476515.1 Flavobacteriales bacterium | reverse complement strand
TATTCAACTCTTATGGATATTGCTGTATTAAAGTGTGCTTCTGATTTAATACCAACACCAGGACAGGCAGAGCAAGAATACCTTTACAAGAAACAAAAAAGGCTCGATAAATCGAGCCTTTAAAATAAACTAATAATTATTAATTAATAGCAGCACTAAAAGAAGCGTCGCTCATTAATTTAATAAATTCTCTATCTCTACCTGCTTTAGATTTATATGCTGGATTTTTTGCAAAGGCTAATTTTAAAGAACTAACTACCGCGTCTGCACCTGCGTTACTTCTTGCAGCAATAATCGCCTTTAGGTAATATCCATCAGCACTTTCCTTGTCAGCACTTGCAGCCAATGTTTTACTTGCTTCATCTAGCTTACCTTGAAGAACTTGTGATAAAGCTTTGTTGAATGATGCTTCAGCGCCTAAACTTGAACCAGCAGCACTATAATTACCTTCTAAAATAGAAACTATAGCATTATTGTAAGCCAACTGAGGTGATTTATCTTTTACTTGAGAAAGTAACTTTTTAGCAAGTGCGCGATCTCCATTAGACATTGCGACTCCACCAAGGTTATTTTTGGTCATTCCGTTATCAAACAAACCACTAGCGGTTTCTAATGATTTTTTTGCATCAGGCACCATATTTTGAATATAGCGAACTGCGCCAAGATTGTTATGACCGCGATAATCAGCAGGGTAATTTGTTGCAGCTACAGCGTAAATTGCTGCTTTCTCGTTGATATTTTTCGTAAGATTTGCAGCTGTAAATAGTAACTCCTCAATAGTAAGGGAATTAGGATTAGAAACTGAAGCAGTTTTCAGTTCATCATCTGTTAATCCATTTTCAGTATAATTTACAGTAATTATAGAACGACGAATTTTAGGGAATACCTCTTTATCCAATTGGGTATATGATTTACCCAAATTTATCATTTCTGTTTCGCGTTGTTTTGGATCTGTAGACATTTCCAAAATTCTAATAAATAGATTTTTATCCGCTTCAGAAATTGAAGAAGTTCGTGCTAATTGGTCTTTAAAACCAATAAAATCTTCCCCTAAACCATTAACAGAATATTTAGAAGAGTCAGCATATTGCATCATCTTAGCTTTTTTCATTAATTCCATAAATGATTTTCTGCCTGATTTAGATCGATCATTTGAAAGACTGCTGTTTTTATTTTCTTCTCCATCTGGAGAAGCATAACCTTTCACATCAATAGAATTGATAATAATCTTAGGATTAGATTGAGCTGCAATTACCCAAGCCACTAAATCTGCTATATCCTTATCTTTTGTTTCTGCTGCGCGAACATCTGATTTTCCTTTTTCGTAATTCATTTCAGCAGAAACAGATTTTTGAAATGTTCTTACTAATTTATCTTCCGCCATCAACATTCTAAATGCTGGTTGAACTAGAAGAGGTGTAATAACAGTTCCGTCAGCGATTTTTGTTTCTGGAATCGCATCTTTTTCTTTTACACCTTTATAAATTATTCCAGTCAATTTAAGATCAGCTGCCTCCATTGACGGATCATAAGCTACAACATCATTAAAAGTTGCAGTCCCACCTAATTTAAAGGCAATTGATTGACCGTTAGCGGTAGCTTTTTCACCTTGAATAGTCCAAGTGTCTAATTTAGCAGTTCCTAGTATAGGAGTTATTTCTACTTTAGCTTTTTTCTTTAATCCTTTTGCAGGAACATTTACAGTAACGGTAACTTGAACACTATCGCCGTGCATTTCTAATGGATTTGGAGCTACAGTGTAAGTAACATCTTTCATTAAATCACAACTAGTAACACTAAGGCCAACAATAGCTATGCAAGAAAGATAAGTTAATTTCGTAAATTTCATAATAGTAATTTTTAGATAATCATGGCAAATGTATAAATATTAATCTAGAATTATAAATGAATTATTCTAAAATATCCTTTTTTTAATAATTGAAATCAGAATTAAAAAGTAATCTTTCTTCTTTTGTTGTTATTTCATTAAGAGGAATATACACAAAATCCCTTTCCTTCCATTTGGGATGAGGAATAATTAATTCTTCTGAATTTAATGAGATTTGATCATAAAATATAATGTCAATATCTATGGTTCTATCTGAATAATTTTCTATTGATTTCAGAACACGCCCCATACGCCTTTCGATTAATTTTAAACTTTGTAATAATTCAAGTGGAGATTTATCAGTAGATATACGAATCACACTATTTACAAAATCATTTTCTGAAATAAATCCTAATGGTTTTGAGAAGAATGGGCTTGATACTACTTCAATTACACCTACATCTAGACTAATTTCTTGAATTGCTTTATCTATACTGCCGATTTTATCGCCTAAATTACTACCTAAGCTGAGAAAAACGTTATGAATTATTTTTTCCACTTAAGACTTTTAACCATGGACAACAAGTCAATTTTTAAATACTCTAATGAAGGTCTAAGGCTATCATAATTCGGCCGACTATTCAACAAGACTTCACCACGAATGAAATTATGGGTTGAGTCTGTCATATAGAATTGGAAATTAGTTGCGACATTTCCTTTAAGCGTAAAGAAGGTTCCAAATAATTGATTTTGAGGATCAATAATTTGTTCAAAATCTATTTTATCTGCTTTGATTTTATGTTCATCAACCCTATCATTTGAAATATTTATCAATTTCGCAAGTGAATCGGCGCTATTAAAAGATCTATAGAACAAAAATAAAGTTCCATTAAGCGGTCCCAAATCAATATCTTGAGCGCACTGACCTGTTTGAAGATTTCCGGGAGCTTTTAAAGTAAAAATATCTGCTAGGTAGAAACTTGCATTGCATGAGGATTGTTCAAGATGATATGAATGTTCTGGTAGATTAACCCTTAAATAGGTTGGTGGTTTTGGAATCAAATGATCCTCACCACATGAAATTAAAACGCAAATTAAAAGGAATAACACTGAAATAACTTTCATTAATTTTTATTTTTTAATTTCACTTTTACCATTTTAACTCTCTTTTTATCTGAAGACTCAACAACCAATTTTATATCTCCTTGCATATAAAATTCATTATTCTTAGGGATTCGACCTGCCTTTTCTAAAATAAAACCGCCAATTGTATCGGCATCTCCCTTTACTTGCTCAAAATCTTTACCATCAATTCCGATAATTTTGTAAAGATCATTTAAAGCAGTGCGACCTTCAAAAAGAAATGTAGTTTCATCCAATTTAGTAAAAACAACCTCATCATCATCAAATTCATCCGTAATATCACCAACTATCTCTTCAAGAATATCCTCAAGGGTAACTACACCGCTTGCTCCACCATATTCATCAACAACAATGGCTAGATGCATTTTTTTATTTCGAAACTCTTGAAGCAAGTCATTTATCTTTTTATTTTCAGGAATAAAAAATGGTTTCCTCAACATCGAATGCCAATTAAAATCAATCTTCTCAGCTAAGAAAGGAAGTAAATCTTTGATGTAAAGTATCCCTATTACATTATCAGTAGTATCCTTAAAAACAGGAATTCGTGAATAACCTGACTTCAAAACAAAGGCAAGCACCTCTTTAAAATCAGATTCCTCATCAATTGCAGACATTTCAATTCTAGGCTTCATTATTTGACAAGCTTCAGTTCGACCAAACTTCACAATTCCCTCAAATAATTTTTGTTCATCTTCACTGGTAGAATCTTCTTTTGTAAGTGCTATTGCAAATTCCAATTCATCAGAAGAAATCTGTTCAGATTTCCGTCTTCCTCTACTAATAAATGATGTCCCGCTCACCAGCGCCCATTTAAGCCATGACATAGGTGGTGTCTTACCCATTAATCTCAATGGAACGGCCATAATCTTGGCGACTTTTAAAGCATTATTTGTGGCGTAAATTTTTGGTATTACTTCTCCAGTAATTAAAATAACAAAAGTAATTCCGAACACTTCCAATAAAAACCTAATCAATTCATTTCCTTTAGCAACTGGATAGAATTCATCTAGGACAAAGGTTGATAAGATGACTATAGCGACAATTACAAAATTGTGTGTAATCAGCATTGAGGCAAGTAAATCTCTTGGTTTAGAAAGGAGATCAATAATAGTTTTGGAGCGCAGGTTGTCTTCTGATTTTAAGGCATCCTTCTCGCTAGGTTTTAGCGAAAAAAAGGCGGATTCAGATCCCGACATGGTTGCTGAAATGAAAAGAAGCAGTAGAACGATTAATAAATAAATAATCGCTTGGTTGCTTAAGCCTGCTTGGGTAACACTCGTAAAGTCAAAACTGGGAGGTTCGGTACTCATCATCGCTATCAAAATGGGAGGTCATCTCCATCCTCTGGAGTTAAATTTGGTAGTATAGTTGGAGGGCTTAATCGCTCTTCCTTCCTGTAAGGATCAGTAGACTTTTCTTGATCTAATTTTGAAAGGATTGTCATTTCTTCACCAACTACTTCTGTATTATATCTGGTATTTCCTTCTTTATCTTGCCAAGATCTTTTTTTCAATTTTCCTTCCACATAAATTTTAGTTCCTTTGCGCAAATATTTTTCTGCCAGCTCAGCTAAGCCTCGCCAAAGGACAATATCATGCCAATCCGTGATCTCTTTTTTCTCTCCCGTTTGTTTATCTGTAAAAGACTCAGAAGTTGCAATAGAAAAGTTGGCTAATACAACCCCATTTTCCAAACGGCGAATTTCAGGATCTTTTCCAAGATTCCCAATTAGGATTACTTTATTAACACTACCGCTCATACAGACAAATATAAAAAATATTTAACTTCAAAATTATTTCTTTTTAAAGGATTTTTTCGCTCCTGTTTTTTGCGGCTGACTTTCAGCAATTGCTAAGCATGCCTCTAATGTCAAATCAATAACAACAGTATCTTTAGGTAATTTGTAATTCAATTTTCCTATTTTTAAATAGGCACCATACTTTCCATTCAATAATTGAACATCTTCTCTTTCATCAAAGAGTTTAATTATTTTATTGGCATCATCTGTTTTCTTAATTTCAATTAGCTCTATCGCTCTTTCAAAGGTGATTGTCATTGGATCTTCTTCTTTTGGAATAGAAACAAATAATTTTCCAAGTTGGACATAAGGTCCAAATCTTCCAACATTTGCTTTAACATCCTGTTCTTCCAATGTGCCTAATGTTCGTGGCAACTTAAATAATTCCAATGACTCTTCTAGTGTAATAGTATTAATTGATTGATTTTTTTGAAGAGAGGCAAAAGCTGGCTTTTCACCATCAACTTGTTCATCCCCTACTTGAACCATAGGTCCAAAACGGCCCATTCTTGCAATAACTCTTCTTCCACTTACAGGATGAATTCCCAATTCCCTCTCCCCAGTTACACGGGAAGAATGTTCCAATGTATTTTCAACTGAAGCATGGAAAGGACTATAAAATCCTTTAAGCATTTCAGTCCATTTTATATTACCCGCGGCAATTTCATCAAATTCAGCTTCAACTTTTGCAGTAAAATTATAATCTAAAATATTTTGAAAATTTTCATTCAGGAAACGCGTAACGAGCACACCAATATCTGTTGGTGAAAGTCGATTTTTTTCTTTTCCTGTAGTTTCTGACTTAGTGATTTGATCAATCTCAGATCCTACTAGAGTTAATTCTTGATAATGCCGCAATTGACCTTCATTTTCTTTTTTCTCAACATAACCTCTTTTTTGGATCGTGGAAATTGTCGGAGCATAAGTTGAAGGACGACCAATACCTAACTCCTCCAGTTTTTTAACTAGGGAAGCTTCAGCGTAACGCGCTGGAGGTCTTGTAAATCTTTCCGTTGCCTTTATTTCGTTTGCTGATAATTTCTCGTTTTCAAGAACCGCAGGAAGTAAACCACTTTCATCTTCTTCAATTTCTTCAAGATTGGATGCTAGATAAACTTTTAAAAATCCGTCAAATAAAATAACCTCACCTTTTGCTTGAAAATGAAGATTGTCATCAATACCTCCAACTGTTATGGTAGTTCTTTCCAAACTTGCATTAGCCATTTGACTAGCAACAGTTCGCTTCCAAATTAATTCATACAATCTTTCTTCATCGCGATCGGCTGTAATTTCATTTTTCGAAAAGTCTGTTGGGCGAATCGCTTCGTGAGCTTCTTGAGCACCAGCTGATTTGGTTGTGTATTTCGCAAAGTGATAATAAGATTCACCGTAGCGATTTATTATTTCATTTTTCGTTCCACTTATAGCTGTATCAGACAAATTCATAGAATCTGTTCTCATATAGGTAATGTTCCCAGACTCATACAATCTTTGGGCAACACTCATGGTTTTACTCACTGAGAATCCAAGCTTAAGACTGGCTTCTTGCTGAAGTGTCGATGTTGTAAAAGGAGCAGAGGGAGATTTAGTAGCTGGCTTTTTTTGAATTTGTTCTACAAAAAAGGAACTAGCACTGCATTTCTCTAAAAGTGCACGCGCATCATCAATATTGGTGATTTGTTTATTTAATTCTGCTTTAAAACTTCCTTTATCTGCTTTAAAATTTCCAACAACCTTATAAAATCCTGAAGAATTAAAAGCTTCAATTTCGTCTTCCTTTTCAACTATCAACCTTACTGCTACTGATTGTACTCTACCCGCTGATAAACTAGGTCTAACTTTTTTCCAAAGTACTGGAGAAAGTTCAAACCCAACTATTCTATCAAGAATTCTTCTTGCTTGTTGTGCATCAACTAATTCCTTATTGATATGTCTCGGATGTTCAATTGCTTTTAGAATTGCTGTCTTCGTGATTTCATTGAAAGTGATTCTTCGCGTATCTTTTCCTTCTAATTCTAATGTCTCATATAAATGCCAAGAAATAGCTTCCCCTTCACGGTCCTCGTCCGTCGCTAACCAAACAACTTCGGCTGCTTTTGCTAATTTCTTTAATTCAGCTACTAAAGATTTTTTATCCGGTGTAACCTCGTAAAGCGGTTCAAAATTCTCGGCAATATTAACCGAAAGACCTTTTTTACCCAGGTCTCTAACATGACCATAACTAGATTTAACAACGAATTGATCCCCTAAATAACCTTCAATGGTTTTAGCTTTCGCAGGGGACTCAACAATTACAAGATTTTTTGCCATCATTCACAAATTTACGATACAAATGTAGTATGAATTCAATGCAACGCACCATTGTATATTCGAGATATTTTTTTTAGCTACTCCCTTAACCTATGGTTAAAGATAATTTTTGAATAAAAAAAATTAAAATAAAAATAATATTCAGCCAAATTGACATTTTTTAACGCTGACATTTTGACACTACTTTCTATTTCACTAATTTTGTACTTGAAAACGCCTGCAATACAATGAAATTAGAAGGAGATATACACGATGAAAATCGTCAAGGAGAAGCGACTATCATAGCAAATACGCTAGTGAATAGGTCCACAAAAAAATTATATTTAGAAAGTTACGGTTGTCAAATGAACTTTTCGGATAGTGAAGTAGTTGCGTCAATTCTTTTAAAAGAAGGGTATGAAACTACGAGAGATGCGGATGAAGCAGATGTTGTATTCATCAACACTTGTTCTATTAGAGAAAATGCAGAAACGAAAGTTAGGAATCGTTTAACAGAATTTAAAAGAAGGAAAGACAAAAATCCAGCTTTAGTGGTTGGAATTTTGGGCTGCATGGCCGAGCGCCTTAAAAAATCATTACTTGAAGAAGAAAAACTAGTTGATCTAGTGGCTGGTCCAGATTCTTATCGCGATTTACCAAATTTGATTGATGAAGTGGGAACTGGACAGAAGGCAGTAAATGTTTTATTGTCTAGAGATGAAACATATGCAGATATTTCACCTGTTCGACTTGATCAAGGAGGTATCGCAGCTTTCGTTACCATTACAAGAGGATGTGATAATATGTGTTCGTTTTGTGTAGTACCATTTACACGAGGTAGAGAACGATCAAGGGATCCAAAAACTATAGTTGATGAGTGCAAAGATTTATTCAATGCAGGATATAGAGAAGTAACACTACTTGGACAAAATGTAGACAGTTACCGCTGGAATATAAGTGCAAAAGGAGAAATAAAAAATGAAAATGAAGCGACTACCAATTTCTCGCAATTATTAGCACTTGTTGCTGAAGTAAATCCGGATTTACGCGTTCGTTTTAGTACTTCACATCCAAAAGACATGACCAATGAGGTTATTGAAACGATGGCTAAATATGAAAATATTTGTAACTACATTCATCTTCCAGTTCAATCGGGAAACACAGAGGTGTTGGCGAGAATGAATAGATCATATACGAGAGAATGGTATTTAGATCGAATAGCGGCCATAAGAAATATTCTTCCAGATTGCGCCATCTCTACAGATATTATTACTGGATTTTGCGATGAAACCGATAAAGAACATCAAGACACCTTAAGCTTAATGGATTTGGTTCAATATGATTATGCTTACATGTTCAAATATTCTGAGCGTCCAAAAACACTTGCTGAAAGAAGATTTGAAGATAATGTCCTTCCGGAAGTTAAAGGACGGCGCTTGGAAGAAATTATAGCTAAGCAACAAGCTCAAGGATTGATTTCAAACCAAAAACAACTCGATAAAATTGAAAAAGTATTGATTGAAGGACCATCGAAAAGATCAGAAGATCATTTGTGTGGACGGACGAGTCGCAACGCTATGGTAATTTTTCCAAAAGAAAATTATGTGAAAGGACAATATGTAATGGTAAAAATACTAGAATGCACCTCAGCAACCCTTTTTGGTGAAATTGTAAGCAGCAGTAAATAAATAAACTATGAACATTCAACAGATCAAACAGCGTTTTGGAATCATTGGAAATGCTCCTGCTTTGAACAGGTCAATTGAAGTTGCCATACAAGTTGCCCCTACAGATATCTCCGTGTTGGTTACCGGTGAAAGCGGAACCGGAAAAGAAATTATCCCCCAGGTTATTCATCATTTAAGCGCCCGAAAACACGGTGAATACATTGCTGTAAATTGTGGGGCAATTCCTGAAGGAACGATTGATTCAGAGTTGTTTGGCCATGAAAAAGGATCTTTTACTGGAGCCAATGGCAGTCGGCAAGGATATTTTGAAGTGGCCAATGGAGGCACAATTTTTCTTGATGAAATTGCGGAATTACCGATGCAAACACAAGTGCGTTTATTGAGGGTTCTTGAAACAGGAGAATTTATTAGAGTGGGTGCTTCAAAAGCAATCAAAACAAATGTAAGAGTTGTTGCCGCTACCAATGAAAATATGCAAGCGGCGATCAGTAGTGGGAAATTCAGAGAAGATTTATATTACAGACTGAGTACTGTTCCTATTCAATTACCGGCTTTGCGGGAGCGGAACGAAGACATTCATTTGCTTTTCAGAAAGTTCGCTTTAGATTTTGCAGATAAATACAGAATGCCTGCGATTAAATTAACCGAAGATGCAGTAGCCATTTTGATTCACTATACTTGGCCTGGTAATATTAGACAATTAAAAAATTTAGTAGAACAACTATCCGTAATAGAAACAACAAGAGAGATTAACGCCCATTTACTTGCAAGTTATTTACCTAAAGTGAGCGAGAAATCACCCATGTTAATTAAAGAGGAGAGCAATGAATCCTTTTCTGAAAGGGAAATTATGTATAAATTTCTCTTCGAAATGAAGAAAGATCTAACGGAATTAAAAAAATTAGTGGTAGAATTACTTTCACAAGGAGGAAATGTAAATCTTAATTCTGACCAAGTAGACCTTGTAAATCGACTTTACTCAGATGTTAATGAACCTCTACCCCATTCCTCAAGAATCCTTCCTGTAGGGAAAAGTGATCCTAATATTGGATTTATCCATAACAATGATGCTTTCGAATCACATGTAGAATTCGAAGAATCCTTATCTTTAGAGGATCGAGAAAAAGAACTTATTCAGAAAGCGCTTGACAAACACAGAGGTAAAAGAAAATATGCAGCCAGTGAATTAGGTATTTCTGAACGCACTTTATATAGAAAGATTAAAGAATATAATCTTATAGATTTATGAAATATCTAATTGTTTTATGTTTGATTTCATTTCTTTCATCTTGCTGGCCAAGCAGTGTTGGATTTAAAGATACAGGAGGAATGCCCTCAGAATGGCAGTCTTTTCATCTGACCACACTGAATATAAACGCTCCGAATTGCCCCCTATATTTTGGCGCGCAGATGTCAGAAAAAATTAAAGATGGAATTCAGAATAACACCCGATTAAATTTAGCGACAAAAAAAGAATTGGCAGAACTCAAGATTGAAGGCGTAATCAATAGCTATCAGGTGAATCCTATTGCAATACAAAGTGGTGACGATGCTTCCAAAAATAGATTGACGATTAGTATCTTATTTACAATCGATGCCAACAAACCAAAAGAAGAAACCTTTACACTGAACAGTACAAGATTTGCTGATTTTGATTCAAAAACAAATTTATCAGAGGTTGAAGCTGATTTATTGAATACTATAACAGAGCAAGTAGTTCAAGATGTGATTAATAAATTAATGAGTAATTGGTAATGCTGAATAAATCCAACATCAATTTACACCTTTTCTCGAGTGAAACACTTGACGATAAATTGACTTTAGAATTTAAAGAGTTGATCGCCATTTATCCTTACGCCTCTTCTTTTGCACTGGCTTATTTAAAAGGATTAAAGGCCAATGGCCATATTCAGTTAGAAGAAGAATTACGACAACATGCTTTCAAAATTTCAAATCGATTTATTCTTTATCAATTACTAAAAGAGCCTATTGAAGAAGCAATAGAAGAAAAGGAGGAAGAAGATGTTTCAACTGAAATAAGTTCATTAATACCTGAAGAAGTAACTTCATTAGAAGCAGAGACAATTGAGGAGCCAGTTCTCAAAACAGAAATTCCTTCCAAGACAGCAATTGAAACTGAAGATGCCATTTCAACCTTAATCAATACCAGTGTAGCAGCCGCCCAATTCACAAAAGAACTTTTAGAAGACGAGGCACGACTTCTTAAAAAAGAAAAAATTGAAGAAGAGATAGTCAAAATTCAAACAACAGAAGAAGTTGAAATCAATAGTATAGATATTTCAAAAGAAAAATCATTCCTAGATTGGTTAAATTCTGGAAGTATTTCATCTGCAAATAAGGTGGAAATTAAAAAACCTTCCCTTGATCCTGTTGAAAAACCGAAACGAGAATTTTTCTCTCCCATTAAAAAAGCAAAACAGAGTATTGATGAAAATCGCACTCCCGTGAGTGAAACATTAGCTAAAATATTTGTCCTTCAAGGAAATTATCCTAAGGCAATATCAGTTTACGAGCAATTAATTTTGATTTTTCCCGAAAAAAAGAGTTTCTTTGCATCCCAAATAAGAAATATTACAAAAAACCTAAATAAATAGAAGATGGACATCCTGTTATCAATTTTAATTATCATCGCTAGTGTATTGTTAACCTTAGTAATTTTTGTTCAAAACCCTAAGGGTGGAGGATTAAGTACAGACTTTGGATCCGCTTCTCAATTGGGTGGTGTAAAAAAAACAAATGAATTTATAGATAAACTGACTTGGTCTTTAGCAGGTATTATAGTAGTTGCTAGTATTGTAATTACTATGCGTCAGCCAAAAGCAATTGTAAATACACCAAAACAAGGAACACAACAAGGTCAAGAAAAAAATCCACAAGG
>CANJQZ010000044.1 GCA_947476515.1 Flavobacteriales bacterium | reverse complement strand
AATGGTAGTGCAGAACATTTCGACAGTTTAGGAACCTTGCTTAGCCAATACGAATACTCCAATAATCTTCGAAATGGCTGGTGCAAGCGTTTTGATCATAAAGGAAAGTTAGTATTTGCTCAATATTATGAAAATGGTTGTTTGAAAAAAATAACAGGAGAAGTATCCATAAAAAGACGCACATGGGAATCCTTGACAAACGACGAAAAAGAAGGATTTGTAAATTTGGTTTACACAGATTTAATGAATCACCAAAATCAATCTAAGTTAATTTATTCCAAAGCACAGATCGACTCTATTGCAATGATCTATTTACAATTATTCGATGAGTGGTCAAAGCATTTACCCTTCCCTTTTCCAGAAAAAATCTATACGAATCAAGTCATTAGTTTTCGCTTGCCAGGTGTTTATTTGACAGAATTGGAGAAAAAAGATACCACGAATAAATATGTGAAGGAATTACTTATCGCTTTTGATAAATATTCATGGAAAACCTCAAATTTAAAATTTGAAAATGGTTACTTCAATTGGGATTTAAAAGTGGATGGATTTTACACCCAGCGTTTTATTCAGCAAAATTTCCCCTTGTTTCAGCCCTTCATTTATATCACTCCGCATTCAAAAAATATTAGTCCGCTAGAGACAACATTTAACAAAATAAATCGAACAAGACCCATAAGTATAAATCAATTATCGGATTGTGTCTATCAAGCAACTACCTATTCCTATTATAGAACCTTCCAATTTCTAATCTATCCCGATGGGGAAGTAGATTTATTAAATAATATTGATTGGGATCAGCTCAACGAAATTGATGATTTTTCAAGAGAAATGCCTTATGATTAATATAAAATTCATTTTTGCTTCAATAATTCTTTTCGCAAGTTTTCAATTGCGAGCAGACCTTCGACCCTATTATCTAAACATGTCTTTGAGTGCTTCGAAAACAAAATTTACGACAACTGAGCCGGTTCAAATTAATGTCACACTAACCAATATAAGTGATAAAACACATTCCATTTTGATTCCTGGAAATCAATCTAAAGGTCTTAAATTAATTTATTTTACCTGGTATAAGGTTGATGAAAATAACTTTTATACGGAAGTTCATCGAGATTCTAGGATTATTTCAATGGATACGAGTGTGAAAGGATCTGTAAATTTCAATCGACTCAATGCACAAGAATCCACAACCATATCGTTTTTTTTTAACGATTCTAAGAATGCTTCTTTTCGCATCAATTCTAACTATGAAATACCCAAATTATCGGTTGGAAAGTACAAAATAATTGCATGGTATAATCCTTGGGATGAAGAACTTGCCAAATATGCATTTAACAAAATTGATTGGAAAGGACACGACGAAAATCCAGAAAGAAACGATGAATTTCTCGACCTATCAGAATCGGGAATAATGAGCACTTATTTTGATGTCGAGATTATTGATAAGGTACAATCAACTTCTATGTTTTCAAGCAAATATTGCCCTACAAATTGTCACTTGTGTCGTACCATTGAACATGAAAATTGGAGTAAAATTAAGCGAAAAATACGAAATGATTCAAAAATAATATCTGAACTCAATATGGGTAAAGACTCCACTGCATCTTGGCAAAAAGGACATAGAAACATCGCTTATTTAGGGGATACACCTGATGCGATTCTATCCTCCTTACCTTCTTTTTTATCCAGAGAAATTATCTTTCAAAATAATAATGGAATTCATTACTTCCATCTAACTTGGCAAATCGGAAAAATTAGTAAAATTGGATCCAGAATAAATACAATTTTATATATGATTGGTTTGAAAAGAATTAGAATTAAGGACTCTAAAGTCAACTATTCTAAATTGAAATATTTGCGCGAAATAAAGTATTGATTTATTACAAGAATTTAAAAAAATAGCTCTAGTAAGTATCAAAACCGACCTATTCAAAGCCCGAAATATGCCTATTAAATATATCATAGGGTCTCTTAACGAAGTCTTTAAAAATAATTTGTTATTTGTAGACGAAAAATTTGTTCAACTAAGTACCTTTTTTTAAATCCAAAGTGGATGTTTTCTTGATTTTAAACTATAAATTAATATTTAATTAATTCATTAAGTTCAAGTTTGTTCAACTAATCGAACTTGTTTTTTTTCTATCAATAATAAATTAGATTTGGATAATATTAAATACTAAATAATTTAAAAATGGCAGAAAAGAATTTAGCACATCAATACTTCCATCCTGGTTGTATGGAAACATTACCTTTTATTGGTAAAAGAAAAATATCGGACGAAATGTTCGATGAATTTAAAACAAAATTATTAAACAACCTTGTTGAGAATACAGCACCAGGGAAACTTGATGTTCACACATCAGATTTAATAATGAAATCAATATTAATTACTGGTCCTCGTATTGTAAAAAAAGGTGGTGCTAGTATGTTACATCATTTAGGTAAAGATAATATTGTTCGATTTAATTTGATTAATGCATGTGTCTTGTTGTTTTCGGAAAATCAAATGCTTTATTTTAATTGTTGTTTTGATTTATTAACTGAAAAAGCATCATTGGTTTCAACGGAAGAATTCTTTTATAAAGACATCGTTTCAACTTCAACAGATAATATTGAAACCATGTATGAAGATGAAGAAGGTAAAATTCAAAAACTAGAATCTGCAGACTGCTTTAGAGTAAGAACTTCAGGTGGTACCGCAGTTGAAGTGATCCTTTCTTCCCCTAAATTACTTGAAATATGGGGAGGTGGTGTAATTCCAACAGAATATATTGAAGATGCTATATCTAAAATACGAAAAGTACTAAGAGAGAAAAAAGCATAATTACTAGAGCAAGTTGAGCAATGCTCAACTTGCACTTTTTTTTATATCTATAAGAAATGAGATATTTATGTGTTCTTGCTATTATATATCTTTATCAAAAACCAAGAAAATATTACAACAAAGACTCTAGTTATTGCAAATATACTCCTACATGTTCCGAGTATGCAATACTAGCATATAAAAAATACGGTGTCCTAAAAGGGACTAAAATGACTTACAAACGGGTTAAAGGTTGTAATCATGAATCAAATGGTGGAACAGACTTTCCTTAATTAAAAAATATCAAAAAATGGCTAAAACTTGCAATAAATGTAATGCTTCCGTAAATAGTAAATCATTTGAATGTCCGTATTGTGGTGCTAATGATTTTCATCAAGAAATCATTGAAAATAATACAATTCAATCAGAAACAAAAATTGAAACTAATATCAATACTAACAATGAGCTTTATTCAAGTAAACTTGAAAATTTAATTGAAATGGCGTTATCTGATGGAGAATTGTCTGAAAAAGAAAAACAAGTCTTGTTTAAAAAAGCTGAAATGGAAGGCATTGATTTAGATGAGTTTGAAATGGTAATGGATGCGAAATTAAAAAACAAGCTAAATGCATCGCAACCATCTAAGATCATCAGTACTTCAAGTTTATCAGAAAATAATAAGCCTGTTAATCCTGAAAGATATGTTGAACTAGAAAAACTTATAGACATAGCGTTGACAGATGGAATGCTTTCCGAAATGGAGCGTGAAACAATAATTAATAAAGGAATTACATCAGGGATTCCTCAAGGGGAAATTTCAATGATAATTGACTCGAAATTAATCGAAAAACAAAAGAAAGACACACAAGTTGCTGCACCTAAATCAGATAAATTTGGTGATGTAAGGAAATGCCCATCATGTGCTTCGATTGCAGAATCATTTCAAACAAAGTGCTCTGATTGTGGTCATGAGTTTAATAATATTGGAGCAAATATTTCAATTGGTAAATTATTTGAAATGTTAAATGCATGCGAAAATGAACGAAAAGATGAAAGTTATAATTCGATATCGGGAGCATTCGGTAGTTTAATTTCAAAAGGATTAGATCAAGTTGATAAAATTACAGAAAGAAAAAAGTCAATTATTTCTGGATTCCCAATTCCAAACACGAAAGACGATATTTTAGAATTCTTATCCACCGCTATACCAAATGCGAAGCAAAGAGGTACCATGTGGACTAAGTCACAACCAGAAAATAAATCACATAATGATCTAGTTCCTACTTGGCATTCCAAATGCGAACAAATTGTTATGAAAGCTAAGTTTTCAATGAAAGAAGATAAAAAAGTTCTTGAAGAGATCATGAACTATGCAAATGAAATAGGTATTAAATAAAATTCTAATGGGATTATTTGGCAAAAAAACAGAAGGTGGCATGATGGATGTTATTCGTTGTGATGAACAAGAGTATCTTGTTTGGAAGTGGAGACCATCAGGAGAGGCAAATTCAACTAAAAAAGAAAATGCAATTGCATTTGGAAGTAGTTTGCGGGTTAAAGATGGTGAATTAGCTGTATTTGTTTATCAGCAAAAAGATGGTTCTATGCAGGATTATATCACTGGACCATTTGATCAAACTATAAAAACTGCAAATTTTCCAATATTATCAAATATAGTTGGGTTAGCATTTGGAGGAGCTTCTCCATTTCAAGCTGAGGTATATTTCATTAATCTTTCTGGGAATATTCAAGTTAAATTTGGAATTCCTTATTTTGATGTTTTTGACCCAAGATTCTTAGATTTTGCCGTACCTATGGCAGCAAGAGGAACAATTACTTTTAATATCACAGATTATCAAGGGTTTATTAAATTAAATCGTTTAATTAATTTTGAATTAGATGATTTTCAAAAGCAAATTAAAGATGCAGTAACTAAATATGTTAAAGGAGTAATTACTAATATTCCATCTGAAAACGGAATGCCCGTCTTGCAAATGGAAAGAAAATTACTAGAAATAAACGACTTGATTGCAGCTAAATTATCGGCAAGATTGAAAGATGATTTTGGAGTAAATCTTAAAGGTTTTGATCTAGCGTCCATTGATGTGGATAAAGAAAGTGATGGTTATGCTGAATTAAGAAAGGTTACAGCAGAACAAACCACCAAAACAACTGCTGCTCAAACTGATGTGAATATTAAAAACTTAAATGATATGCAAAGTATTAACGCCCAGAATATGGAAGATACTTTACGCATTCAAAGAGAAGAAGCCCAAAGAGCTCAAAAGCTTCAAACTGAAACTAATTTTATAGGAGCACACGCCCTCAATCAACAATCTGAAGTCCTAAAAGCTGGAGCAGAAAGCTTAGGCAATATGGGTAATACAGGTGGTGGAAATGGCGGAATGAATCCTGCAGGAATGATGACTGGGATGATGATGGGTGGCGCTATGGGAAATCAAATGGCTGGGATGATGAATAACATGGGGCAAAACATGAATCAACAACAAAATATGCCACCACCGCCACCTCAAATTCAATATAGTGTTTCTGTTAATGGTCAAACAACAGGTCCTTTCGATTTACAGCAATTACAATTAATGGTTCAAAATGGACAACTCAATCAAAGTTCTCATGTTTGGAAACAAGGTATGTCGGGTTGGGAAAAAGCTGAAGATGTTAATGAACTATCAATTCTTTTTGGAAGCACTCCACCTCCACCTCCACCTCCACCAGTAATTTAAAAAACATGAACGATAATAGTTTTTTTTCAATTGATAGTTTAATTGAATTTGGTATGAGTATGGCAGTTGCTCAACAAATGGTGAATACCATGAATGTTGCAATGTCGCAAATGAATGTGCCTGGAACTGATAATCAATTGCAAAATAGCCACAATCAATTTTTTTATGCAATTATTGAAGGAAATCAAGCAGGTCCATTCACAGAACAAGAATTAAAAAGACTCATATTAGATAAAAAAATTACCAAGGAAACATCTTTATGGAAACCCGGGTTAATTAATTGGGAAATAGCTGAAAAACTTCCAGAAGTATTAAAATTAGTAGCTTTAGTACCACCACCTTTTATTAAATAATATAAAAAAATGAAACTAAATTTTATTCCCTCTTTAATATCTGTATCTATAAGTATGCTTATAGCATATGGATTATATTCCTTAAATACTAATGAAAACAAGGAACTGTTTGGAGTTGGTTGTTTTATTTTTAGCTCAGTTACATTAATTTTTGCTACAGGAATAAAATTTGAATTTCCAAAAACAGCTCTTAATATTAAAGTTTTATCAGGGGTTTTCTTTTCAATAGGGTTTATCAGTAACCTAATATTTACATTTTTAAATTTTTCTAAATCCACTTATATAGTTATAAATGGGATAATTTTATTGCTTTTTATACTTTTAGCATATAGTATCAATAAAGAAAAAAATTAATGAATTCTTAATCATTATAAAGGCAAAAATTATTTATGTTTGTTTGAAACCAGTTTCTATTGCTGTTAGGTAAAACTCTGCATTAGATGGTTCAATGATAGATAAAAAGATAGCTATCTATTTATACCAATTGAAAAAAAAATCGGAAATTTATTAAGTATTAAATAAATCATGAAGAAATCTATATTATTACTTACACTTTTTTTTATTTCAACAGGTACATTAATTGCTCAAGATAGTTTATCAGTGCTTTTCATTGGCAATAGCTATACTTCCGTAAATAATTTGCCCCAACTCGTTCAAAGTCTTTCAAATTCTGCTGGTAAAATATTGAATATTGATTCAAATATTCCTGGAGGATTCAGTTTGTCAAATCATGCTAACGATCAGACAACTTTTTCCAAAATAAGTCAAGGAAATTGGGATTATGTGATATTACAGGAGCAAAGTCAAATTCCTACTATCGATTTTTATCGATATAATAATATGTATCCCGCCATTACAGACTTAAAATCACTAATTGAACAGTACAATCCTTGCGCAAGAATAATTACATATATGACTTGGGGAAGGCGATATGGAGGAATGCAATGTGACGCAAGCAACACTTATTGCAGTCCAAACTTTTTAGACTTTAACCATATGCAGGATTCGCTAACAAGTGCCTATACAGAAATAAGCGAACAATTAAATATTCAATGTGCCCCAGTGGGTGTTACCTGGCAAAATATTTTGAATGATACCACTTTGGTATTGCACAGTGGAGATAATAGTCACCCAAACATTGATGGTAGCTATGTTGCTGCACTTACGATTTTTAGCAGCATCTGGAAACAAGAAGCTAGTGGATTAAGCTTTACAGCTGGACTCCCTGGTCCATTAGCACAATATTATCAATCAAAATCTGACAATACTCTTTTCAATAGTTCCAATGATTGGAATCTTCTTATCAATAACCCAAGTGCTAACTTTAGTGCTTCAATTTCAGGCTTTAACGCAACATTTACCAACTTATCATCTTCTAATAACACACTTAATTATTTTTGGGATTTTGGAGATGGAAACACATCAAATATGCAAAACCCAAGTCATAATTATTCGACAAATGGAACTTATTTGATTACACTAATTGCCTCTAATTGCATATTTGCAGATACTATTACCAATTCCATTCAGATTGGAACCAATGGTATGGAAACAATCCCGTCTAGTAAATTTCAATGTTACCCCAATCCAACTACAAATCAACTTACAATAATAGCAGATAATCAATTAATTGGTTCAGTTTATACTATTTATGATAAAACCGGAAAACCTTTAAGAAAAGGCACTATTATGTCAGAACACTATGTTGTTGATGTAGAGAACTTAACAATAGGATCTTATATATTGGGTATTGGTGATATTTTAAAGCAAACACTTATTGTAATCAAAGAATAAAGCAAAAAATTCAAGCTGTTTAAGATTGATATTTATCCGGCAAAATAAGATTCAAAAAGATTAATAACCCTAAAGCTACCTCTTCTTTTTAGGCTTGCCATACTTATCTTGCATGGCTTTTTTATGATTGTAACGCACATTTACCTTCTTATTTTTCACTTTTTTATCATGAAAAGAATCGCCTTTTTTCTCTCGTTGAGATAACTTAATGTTTTTTCCTGGAATGATAATCTTTGGTTTCTCAAACTCCAATATTTCATCTGTAAATTCTATTGCCTCACTAATTTCCGTAAATGAAAGTTGCCGTTGCATGAGCTCTTGAATGGATATTAGCGCCGCTTCATCTTTTTCAGATACAAAGGTGATCGCAATCCCATTTTTATCCGCCCTACCCGTTCGACCAATGCGGTGCATATAATTTTCAGGACTTTCTGGAATGTCAAAATTAATCACATGGGTAACATCCGTAACATCAATACCACGCGCAATTAAGTCGGTAGCAATTAAAATACGAATGGCTCCTGATTGAAAATTCTGTACGGTATCGAAACGGAAATTCTGTGCTTTATTGGAGTGAATAATTCCAATAGCATCCGCAAAAATCGGCTCAATTGCCTCAAATAATAAATCTGCTAAAGAACGAGAAGAAACAAAGACTATAATTTTGGAATTAGCCTCGGTTTGTTCAATAAGATGCTGCAATAAGATAACTTTCGAAAGGAAATTAGGGACTCGGTAAGCTGTTTGATCTATTTTTTCAATAGGCAAACCAACACGGGCAGCTTCAACGCGAACAGGCGTTATTAAATAGTCCTCTAAAAACAAAGAAACTTCTTCTGATAAGGTTGCCGAAAAAACCATGTGCTGTCTTTTGGCAGGTAAAAAATCAAAAATATGCAGCAGTTGTGGTCTGAATCCTAAACTTAAGGTTTCATCCACTTCGTCAATCACCACTTTTTTTATGTTTTTTAATTGTAAAGTACCACTTATAGCTAAATCAAGTATGCGACCTGGAGTTCCAACCAGTACATCTATTCCTTGTAACACCATCTTGGCTTGCGTATTCATATTGGTTCCGCCATACACACCACAAACCACTACATTCATGTAAGTTGTTAACTTTTCTACTTCACGCACCACCTGTGCAACCAATTCTCTGGTAGGCACAATAATCATAATCTGTGGATGAGGTTCTTTAGAAAATTGCCACATACACAAGCACGGCAGCAAATAGGCCATGGTCTTTCCAGTTCCTGTTTGTGCAATTCCAATCGTATCTTTCCCGGACATCATCACATTAAAACCTACGGCCTGAATGGTTGTTGGCGTTTCATACGCTAAATCATCTAAGGCATTCCAAAGGGGTTTCTTCAAATTTAAATCGCGAAATGTCATAGAAACAATTTTTAGCAAAGCTAAGAAGAGATTGTTGATTGTCTTGCATTTATTTTAAATGAAAAAAAACAGCCTATCCATATCGTTTTATTGTGAACCTTTTCGTATTCTTGATGTTAGTAAAAAAAGATCCATCAAATGCAAAAATCAGCTTATGTATTTACTCCATTCGAAGCGCCCAATCAATCTCCATTCGAGAAATTGTTTGATGTTTTTAGTGAATTAATTACACATACTTCTGGAGATGTCGATGAGGCTTTGGATTGGCTAAAAATCATTGATAAAGAGTACCATCTGACCACAGATGAATACACGATGGAGGATTTCATTGAAGACCTCAAGAAAAAAGGATATTTGCGCGAAGAACTTCAGCCGGATGGTCAAGGCCAATTGTCCATCACCGCAAAAACAGAACGCGTACTTCGTAAAAATGCGATGGACCAAATATTTGGAAACATTCGGAAAAATGGTGCTGGAAATCACAAATCCAAAAAAAGTGGACAAGGTGATGAAGCCACTGGAGAATTTCGCGATTTTCAATTTGGCGATTCTCTTGAAAATATTTCTATCACGGAAAGTTTAAAAAACGCCCAAATTAATAATGGTGCTGGCGAGTTTAGATTGACAGAACAAGACCTAGTCGTTGAAGATACACACCATAAATCTCAAATGAGTACGGTATTAATGATTGATATCAGTCACAGTATGATTTTATATGGAGAAGATCGCATCACTCCAGCTAAAAAAGTTGCGATGGCTTTAGCGGAATTGATTACTACTTCCTATCCGAAAGATACTTTGGATGTGATTGTTTTTGGAAATGATGCGTGGCCAATAAAAATCAAGGACCTCCCCTATTTGAATGTGGGACCATACCATACCAATACCGTTGCTGGATTGGAGTTGGCAATGGACATTCTGCGCAGAAAACGAAATACCAACAAGCAAATCTTCATGATCACGGATGGTAAACCAAGTTGTCTTCGCTTACCGGATGGTCAATATTACAAAAATAGCAATGGATTAGATCACATGATTGTCGAAAAATGCTATAATATGGCCGCTCAGGCAAGAAAAATGCACATTCCAATCACCACCTTCATGATTGCTCAAGATCCCTATTTACAATCCTTTGTAGAACAATTTACTGCTTCGAATAAAGGGAAAGCATTTTTTACTGGCTTAAAAGGACTAGGAGAAATGATCTTTCACGATTACGAAACCAATAGAAAAAAACGAATTAACTAAGAAAAATGAATACTTCCATCTCCACATTTGGCGCATTAAAAGCAGCTGGATACCAATCTAAAAGCATTAAAACAGAATTAAGGGACAACTTAATTGCTGCGCTTCAATCAGGCAAAGAAACATTCCCAGGAATGCATGGCTATGAAAACACGGTAATTCCACAATTGGAACGCGCCATTTTGTCCAAACACAATATCAATTTACTTGGTTTACGCGGACAAGGAAAAACTCGTATAGCGCGCTTAATGATTCATTTATTAGATGAATACATTCCTTATGTTACAGGAAGTGAAATGAACGATGACCCTTTTTCTCCTATCAGCCGTTATGCTAGAGATTTAGTAGCTGCAGAAGGTGATAACACCCCTATTTCATGGTTACATCGATCAGAACGATTTTTTGAGAAATTAGCCACTCCAGATGTAACAATTGCCGATTTAATTGGAGACATTGACCCTATTAAAGCTGCTAATTTAAAATTGAGTTATGCAGATGAGCGCGTAATTCATTTCGGAATGATTCCAAGAGCCAATCGTTGTTTGTTTGTGATCAATGAATTACCCGATTTACAAGCTCGCATTCAAGTTGCCTTGTTTAATATTTTAGAAGAAGGTGATGTTCAAATCCGAGGATTCAAACTGCGTTTACCATTAGATTTACAATTTGTTTTCACGGCTAATCCTGAGGATTACACCAATCGTGGAAGCATTGTAACCCCATTAAAAGACAGAATTGGATCACAGATATTAACCCATTACTCTGCAGATATTAAGACAGCGAAGAAAATCACGCAGCAAGAATCTGAAAAGATGGACCATCGTACCTGTCAAGTCCATGTACCTGAATTGGCCAAAGACATCCTTGAACAAATTGCATTCGAAGCAAGAGAAAGCGAATACATCGATCATAAAAGTGGCGTAAGTGCGCGCATGAGTATTACCGCATATGAGAATTTAATCAGCACAGCTGAACGCAGGGCTTTGATGAATAAGGAAAAAGAAACCACGGTGCGCTTCAGCGACTTAATCGGAATGATCCCATCGATTACGGGTAAAATGGAACTTGTTTACGAAGGTGAGCAAGAAGGCACTTCTTTTGTCGCTCAGCACTTAATCAGTGAAGCAACGAAAACAATGTTCCTGCAATATTTTCCAAAAATTGAAAAACTTAAGAAGCAAGATCAAGAAACGCCTTATGATGAAGTGTTACAATGGTTTTTTGAAGCCGATGCCTTCGAATTGTCCGACGAAGCCAATGAAGCCAACTATACAAAAGCTCTTTTGAATATTAAACCTTTGGTAAAACTTTTAAAGAAATACCAACCGAAGGTAGCTGCTATTGACACTCCGTTTTTAATGGAATTTATCCTT
>CANJQZ010000043.1 GCA_947476515.1 Flavobacteriales bacterium | reverse complement strand
ATAGGCCGAAACATTTAGCAATTGATTTTCCGGAGAACCAGAACCGGCATACATACTCGCATATGAATTGGTATTGGTTAAAGTTACTCCGCCAATAAAATCCATTCCTTTAAACCTTTTTACACTTTTCTGAAGCATATAATCACCATAAATGGTTGTCGCATTATTAGATTGATTGGCAGTTCGTTGATTGTCTGAATGCAAAATGCGCGTTCTTAAGTAGTGTTTGGCTTTGTTCTCAGAGACAAATTGAACAAAAGGATCTAGGTTAAAAATAAACTGATCTTGTAAGAATACAGCGCCGGGATAAGCACGATATAAACCAGAAGAATCATCTAACCAAGCAAAAGACATGTTGCTTCGCGCCAACATCACATTTCCATTGACGCCATAACTCAATCCTTTTATTTTTTTGGAGCGATAGCGTAAATTGAAATTAATGCGGGCTCTTTCTGATGCCATTTGTTTGTCGCTAAAGTTGGATACCGTATCAATAACAAACGGACCTGGTTTTGGCGCACCGATATAACCATGATCATAATTAAGATTGGCTCCAACTACGATGTCTAAATTGCCCTTCATTTGTGAATGAAGGAAATTCACTCCACTGATCATCGGAGCGTCATTCCACCAAGTAGCATTTTCAATGGAAGGAGCAGCATAAAAACCAGAATAAAGAGCAACTTTAGTAAGTGGTTTGGCTTTCGGATAAGCAGTTCTGATATGAATAGATCCTGAAAGCGCCGAACTACCTGATAATACAGATGCGGCTCCTTTAATTACCTCAACTTGACTGATGTTTTCAACAGGAATGAATCCCCACTCCGGTCGGCCAGCATCTCCAGATAGCATAGGCATATCATCAACCAATACAGCAACTTTCGAACCAACACCAAAAGTAAAACCACTTCCCCCTCGTATTTGTGGTTCGCCATCAAGAATATTCAAACCGGGCGTTTGATCTAATGCCGTCTCAATACTTCGCGTATTTTTATTTTCAATTAGTGAAGGTCTTAAAACAACCATGGTAACCGTTTGCTCCTCTAGTGGCTTATCAAATTTTCCTACACTAAAATTAATCTGCTCAAATTCCTTTAAAAAAGGCTTTAACAAAATACGAATTAATTTATTTACTTCTCCAACTTCCACCAGTAAAGTATCTGTTTTGGTTGAAGCTGATTTTACAATAAGTTGACAAACTCCAAAAGGTAATTCAATGTTGAAATAACCATTCTCATCAGTTTGCACCCCAACAATGGTTTCACTTTTATAGATAACCGTTGCGCCATAGATGACTTTTCCATCCTGATCAAAAACACGACCTTCCACTTTTCCTTTTTGAGAAAAGGAATTAAATGCAACTGAGAATATACAAAATAAGAGTAAACGAAAGACCATTTATTTTACTCTACAATGAATTTTAGAATTCCGTTGTTTCCATTGGACTGGAAATAATTAGCAAAATAAACTCCAGAGTTAAGTTTTACCATCACCTGAGAAGTTAAAGCTCCTTTATATGCAACAGTACCGATACTATTGTATATAACTACTTCGCCTTGAAGTTCATGATTGGAGAAAAAATGCAAACCGTTATTGCGTTCATAATGTACTGTTAAATCAGCGATAGTTTGTTCGTTGATACCACTATTATTATAAATCAATGATATATCATCCAACAAAACCTCATCTGCTGCAGCACCACCACCAGGTATTGCATTCGTAGCGAATGTTACAAGTATATATGCAGGAACTGTTGCTGCCCCATTGTAAGTAAATGGAACACTATACCTTACCCATGAACCATTTGTAGAAGGATAATTGAATGCTGCTGTTGCTACAACATGTGGGGTTGAACCCGCATCAATTGGATCATGCACATCATATGCATTATGAAGAATAGCATGAATTCTTGCTTCTTGAACTCCCGAACCCATCGGTGTATATTTAGCCCAAAATACAATAGAATCAGGAAGACCTGTCAAGGCTTCAGAAAAATTTGCATCAGCAGTTTTAGAATAATTATAGTTGGCAGCATTACTTGGTGTTGTACTTCCCATATTAATTTGTCCCAAGGTCATTGTTCCATTAGCAACAATACCTAAAGTACTTACAGAAAATATTCTTGCACAATACATTCCAGTAGCTCCTGAACGAATGTTAGAAGAACGCTCTATTTGTTTGGAGGCAAAACCGGAAAAGGTACCCGATCCTGTTTTAAAACTATTCCAATTTACAGGCTCTTCTGTCGGAGCTGCAACATTTTCCCAGTTTTCTAAATCACTGTTGCCAATTTGGCCTTGTGAGAAAGATGCTCCGTATATAAACATAAAGGAGATAATTGTAGCTATTTTAGTCATAGTTAATCATTTAGAGTTTAAACAAATATAGAAATAAAAGCGAAACAAAAAACATACTTAATTATCAGATGACATTCTTCGAATGCTTACTTTTGTTCTATAAATATTATAAAGATTACTATGAACATCCTCCCAATTATGGAAAAATTCTTCACCATTCAAGGTGAAGGAAGTCATACAGGAAAAGCCGCCTATTTTATTAGAATTGCTGGTTGTGATGTTGGATGTGTATGGTGTGATGTTAAAGAATCATGGGAACAACATGAGCATCAAGAAACTAAAATTTCAGAACTAATTGAATCGGCCAAAGCCTCAAACTGCAACTTTGTCGTAATTACAGGTGGTGAACCAGCCATGTATGATTTAACCAATCTAATTGCTGGACTAAAAGCTGAAGGGATTTATTGCGCTATTGAAACCTCAGGATGTTATCCATTAAAAGGAGCCGTAGATTGGTATTGTTTTTCACCGAAAAAATTTAAATTACCCTGCGGAGAAGCATACAATAAAGCAGATGAGTTAAAGATTATAATAAATCATCCCTCCGACTTTGCATGGGCAGAAGAGCATGCGAAAAAAGTAAATAAAGACTGTGCTTTATACCTACAATCCGAATGGTCTAAAAGTGATAAAATACTGCCGAAAATAATTGATTATATTAAAAGTAACCCTAGATGGAGAATCTCGTTACAAACACATAAATATATGCAAATACCCTAAAAAAAATAAAATGATAAAATCGCTCTTGCTTCTATTTTCATTTCTTTTTTTTACACTTCAGTTACAAGCTCAATTTCACTATTCAACAAAAAGTAAGAAAGCAATTAAATTATTAGAAGAAGCGCAGCGCATTCCTGGGCAAACCTTAGACCCAAAAACCCACGGACCGAACTACAATGGTGGACTTGAATTACTTTCAGCAGCGCTTAAAAAAGATCCGAATTTTTGGGAAGCTCATATTCTTTCAGCCCAATACAATGAAAAATTAGATCGCTATGATCAAGCTATAATTCATTACGAAGAAGCTCTTAAAATCAATCCTGAACACAGCAGGAGTGGCTCGACATTATATTTTTTAGCAGCCTTACATTTAGCGGAAGGAAATTATGACAAAGCAATTCGTTACTCCGATCTTTTCATAAAATTCCCTAATGCAAATGAAGAACTGATGCCAAATGCATGGGCTATAAAACAAAATGCAAGTTTTGCTCAAAATGCGATGAAAAATCCGAGAGATTTCAACCCTATTAATGTAGGGCCAGGAATCAATACGATTAACCCAGAATACTACCCAACCATTACAGTTGATGGCAAAACACTACTTTTCACAAGACGAATTCCTGATAAAAGAGTTCAAGGATATCAGGCGCAAGAAGATTTTTATGTATCTAATTTAAGTAAAGAAAACAATTGGCAAGCATCTATGTCAATGCCTATGAATGTAAATACAATAAACAATGAAGGGGCACCAACCATTGCTGCAGATGGAAAGAGTTTAATTTTTGTAGCTTGTTCCGATAATTCTGGCACTTATTATGGAGAAAATAGAGAAGGGAAAGGAAGCTGTGATTTATTTTACTCCAAAAGATTAGGAAATAAATGGTTGAACCCTATTAATTTACCTGGTGGGGTCAATTCATCTCACTGGGAATCACAACCATCTTTATCTGCCGATGGACAAACGCTTTATTTTGTTAGGGGAATAAGAGGGAAAAATGCTAACGGAAACAGTGATATTTGGATGTCGAATTTACAAGAGAATGGCCAATGGGGTGTCGCTCAAAGACTTTCAGATATAATAAATACTCCTTTTGCAGAAGAATCAGTTTGTATTCATCCTGATGGTAAAACACTTTACTTTGCCTCTCGTGGACATGTTGGGATGGGAGGGTCTGATTTATTTATAAGTAAAATGGATGCCAATGGCTTTTGGGGTAAACCACAAAATCTTGGCTACCCAATCAATACAAAATATGACGAGAATTCATTACTAGTCTCCCCTATTGGAGATATAGCTTTTTTTGCTTCAGATAGAACGGGCGGTTATGGTGATTTAGACATCTATTACTTTCAACTGCCTGAAGATTTAAGGCCTACTAAGACACTTTACTTTGATGGTAATGTATTTGATGCAATCTCTAAAAATCCACTCGGAGGTCATTTTATTCTAACGGATATTGAAAGTGGAAAAATTGTAATTGTCTCAGACGCTGATAAAGTTGATGGCTCTTTTATGGTTGCATTACCAATTAATAGAAGTTATGCTATTCAGGTAAGTTTTAACTCCTACCTACCCTACTCCTTAAATTTTGATCTCAAAATAGCTGATGGACAAACCAATTATCATATTGACATCCCTCTTAATCCACTGAACAGTTCTAATGAAAATGTTTTAGCTAATGTATTTTTCGATTTAAATAAATCTAGTTTAAGGCAAGAGTCTGCCATTGAATTGAAAAACCTTGCTGATTTTTTAAGGAAAAATGCTACTTTAAAAATTGAATTAGGAGGCCATACAGATACCCGTGGAAATGCAGTAGAGAATTTGGCTTTATCAACCGCAAGAGCCAAAACAGTTTATGATTATTTGATAAATAAAGAGGGAATAGAACCAAAGAGATTGACATTTGTAGGATATGGTGAAACCATCCCACTAATAGATGATCTTAGTATAGCTAAATTGAAGAATGAAGTTGAAATTGAAAAAGCGCATCAGAAAAATCGTAGAACGGTATATAAAATTATAAAATGAAACATTTTATTCGATTAATTCGCCCAATCAATCTTGCAATCATTGTTTTGACAATGATTGGATGTGCCTATTATATTCACACGACAAATTATTTTCAATTTGTTCGTTTTCAATATATTCATTTCGCACTTCTACTTTTTTCAACGGTATTAATTGCCGCGGCGGGGAATATTATTAACGATTATTTTGATGTCAAAGCAGATAAAATTAATAAGCCTGAACGAGTAATCATTGGGAAATATATAAAAAAGAGATGGGCCATTGTGCTGCATTGGATATTTAATATAGTTGCTGTTTTGATCTCCCTTTTCCTAAGTTTCTATTATCAAAGTTTGTGGTTTGTTTTTATTCAATTGGTTATCGTAAATCTACTCTGGTTTTACAGTTTACACTTCAAGAAAAAAATTCTTATCGGAAATTTCATAATTGCATTAATGACAGCAGTAATACCCTTACTTGTAGTAGTATTTTTTAAAGTGTCAAATGAATCCACTCAAGCTTTTTCGCCCTACCATGCATCAACATGGACCATATATGTGGATTATTCTTATATCTATTTACTAGCAATATGCGCCTTTACATTAAATCTAGGTCGCGAAATAATAAAAGACATAGAGGATGTTAAGGGAGATAAAATGATAAAAGTTTATTCATTACCTATGCACATAGGCAAGAAGAAATCACTTTGGTTGGCTATCGCAATTTGTCAACTAGGTTTCATCTCATGTCTAACGGCAATATTCTTTTTTAACACTTCATTTATTAGCAATTCTTTGATGTGGATTATTTTATTCATAGGAATTGGCGGCACATTGTTACTCATACCAATTAGTATTTTCAAAAGAGATTTTCCTATAAAATGGTACAGTCTTATCATTAAAGTAATTCTTTTCGTAGGAATAAGTACCTTATTTTTATACTGCTAATGAAATTTTTTTTAGGATCTCAATCACCAAGAAGAAAAGAATTATTGAGTGCTATGGGGTATGAATTTGAAGTTCTCATCCCAACAGTGGATGAAATTTTCCCTGAAACCTTATCGCCCTATTTAGTTTCGAAATATATTTCAAATCTTAAGCTGAATGCTTTGATTCCTCAAATAGACAAGGATTGCTTTCTAATTTGCGCAGACACAATCGTATTGCTTGAAAATGAAATTCTCGGCAAGCCTAAGGATAGAATTGACGCTGTAAAAATGTTGAATAAACTATCTGGAAAAACACATGAAGTAATAACTGGAGTTTCACTTTATTATAAGGACAAAAAAATTGACTTTTCCGAAATTACCTCCGTGAGTTTTAAGTCATTAAGTGACGATGAAATTTCATATTATATCGATCTAGGTGATGCTTTCGATAAAGCAGGATCTTATGGGATTCAGGACTGGATTGGAACAATTGGCATTCAAAGTATTGAAGGTTCTTATACCAATGTAATGGGATTGCCAACGCAACAATTACAGTTGGAAATCACCAAATTATTAGCATAAAAAAAGGGAGCAATTCAGCTCCCTTTTAATGAAATAGTATCGAATTATTTTGTCACTACCTTAAACATCACACGGCGATTTTTAGCTTCCTTTGTTTCATTATCATCGTATTCATTATCAATTTCAGGACTATTAACGCTTGCACCTCTTGAGCTTACCGTTAATCGTGCTTCATCGATTCCTTGAGCTATAAAATATTTCTTAACCGCCTCCGCTCTTTGGCGCGCCATATTTTGAAATTCTTGATTTTGCTCAGCAATTTGATCTTCTTTATCATCATTATGACCTTCAATCTCAATATTTAATGAAGGATTAGCATTCATTTGTTCGATTACATAATTATAAATGTCTTTTGATGATGGTGTCATCGATTTTTTACCAAAACCATAATAAGCAACTTGGGCAGCGATTTTCTGTGCATTGGTCATCTTATCGTTTATTTCTGGCGTTTTATCATAAATTAAGGTAGAATAAGAATCTTCAATATTTACAGTATCCGCTTGATAACATCTACATTGCTCTTTAGAAGTTACCTCTTTGATACGGACATTATCGATAAAGTAATATGCATGAGGAATAACAGGATTTTCGAAAGTCTTTGGTTTTTTTAAAACCTCAGTTTTTGTATCCGCATTCATTTCAAAATTTCCAATTATTAAACATATTTCATCACCTTTAGCTTCATAAGTTGCACAAACTTTATCCCAACCATAAAAATTATTATAAATTTTATTGTTGTAATTGGTTAAAGTCCTTCCAGCTTCTTTCGAAATTGGACCAAGAGGCGCTCCATTTATTAATTCTTTAGAAAATAATAAACCTAAATTGTTGGTCGCATACTTTGAGGACTCTGCTAAAGAAATTGAATATTCAACACAATACATCATCCCTTTTGTCATTTTAATCGGTTTTTTATCCGACATAAAAGGAATTGTAATGTATGTTCTTTCCTTATCTAATTTCCCTGGTTTGTAGGTTACAATTCCAGCGAAATTATTCCCCCCTCCATTTCCTGCAGGATCAAATAATTTTTTATCGGCTTCATCTAATTTTTCAGTGGAAGCTTCAATTGGCATTTCATTACCATAAATATTAGGACCAACTCCAAAATCACCTTCTGAATCTCTATTGAATAAATCTGCCGGTAATTCGGTTGTTTGCTTGATGTTTTCTAAAAGATCAATTCCTCCAACTTCGGTTACTTGAACGGGCTCAGTCATTTTCTCAAAGCCTTCATTTACGAATGCCTTTAATTTGTCTCCTTTACCAGAACGCTGCGCAGTTGCAGTTGAACCTAAAGAAATAATTAGGGCTAAACTTGCTGTTAACGCTAAAATTGTTGTTTTAATTTTCATAGTTTTTGACTGTTTTAATTAATACTTTCACCTTTTCAGGGTCAATATCCGGATAAACACCGTGACCCAAATTTACAATATGTCTTTGACTTTTAAATGATTTTAGCAATTTTATTGTCTCTTTTTCAATTAAACTGTTTTCTGCATACAATAAACATGGGTCTAAATTACCTTGTAATGTCTTTGTTTCTTTCACTAAATCTCTTGCATAAGCTACATCCATATTCCAATCCAAACCTAAAGTAGTGCAATTTAATTCCGATAAATCAGGCAATGAAGCTAGTGCCCCTTTTGAAAAAACTGTCAAAGGAATCCCAGGAAGCGCATCCACAATTTGTTGTATATATTTTAAACCAAAGACCTTATATTGTTCCCTTCCTAATATTCCTGCCCATGAATCAAATAATTGCAAGGCATCAGCCCCTGCAGCCAATTGTAATTTCAAATAAGAAATTGTAACCGCCGTAATGCGACTTAACAATTCATGTGCCAATTCTGGTTGGGTGTATAATAACTTCCTCGATTCTGAAAAAGTTTTAGAACCTTTTCCTTCCACCATATAGCAAAGAATTGTCCATGGCGCTCCAGCAAAACCAATTAGAGGCACACGGCCATTCAATGCGTTTTTTGTAATTTTTAAAGCCTCAAAAACATATGACAAACGATCTTCAACATCAATATGAGTGTCTAATAAATTTAATTGTTCTTGAGATCTAATGGTGTTTTCGAACCAAGGACCTTTTTGTTCTAACATTTGATATGGAAGGCCCATCGCTTCTGGAACCACTAAGATGTCAGAAAAAATGATTGCCGCATCAACATCCAAATGATCAACAGGCTGTATCGTAACCTCAGCAGCCAACTCAGGCGTTTCAACCAATTCCTTGAAACCAGAAATTGTCGCTCTAAGCGCTCTGTATTCCGGTAAAATTCTTCCTGCTTGACGCATTAACCAAACAGGATACCTTTCAATTGCCTCACCTCTTGCAGCACGCAAGAACAAATCATTTTTTAATTCCATGGTGAGCAAAGTTAATCTTTAGATTCAAATTGACTTGTAATTTTTTAGTGAAAAATATGATTACCATGCAATTTCTTTCTCACCAATAGATTTTAAATAGTTGTTTGTTTTACTAAAATGCTTGCATCCATAAAAGCCACGATAAACAGACAATGGAGAAGGATGTGGCGCTAAAAGAACACAATGTTTCTTTAATTCTATTTGATTTTGCTTCATATGAGCCTTTGCTCCCCATAAAAGAAAAACCACATTATTTTTCTTGCGATTGATAATTTCAAGAAATGAAGCCGTAACCTTTTCCCAACCTAAATCGAAATGACTTCCTGCTTTTCCTTCCTGAACAGTTAAAACAGAGTTTAATAACAATACTCCTTGCTCTGCCCAAAAAGTCAAATCATCTTGAACACTATGATGGAGAAATTGATCATTTTTTAATTCTTTGAAAATATTTTGCAAACTTTTTGGAATAGGTCTTACACCAGCGTTCACTGAAAAACACAATCCATTAGCATGGCCTTTTGTTGGATAAGGATCTTGACCTAAGATTACGACTTTGAGTGCTGCTATTGGACAAAGTGTTAGTGCTTTAAACACTTTGTCTTTTTCAGGAAAAATTGAAGAGGGATGTGCCTCATAAAGCGTTTTCAACTCCTTTAAAACATCAAATAAATTAGTAATTTCTTCGGGTGACAATTCATTAAACCAATCTACAGGGAAATGAAATTCACTTAATAGTGCTTCTTGCATGAAGTTTATAATTGAATATCATGATTGATTTTGTTCAATATTACTGTGCTCTGTTCATTTAGCTTAGAAATATCAATATTTCGCATTTGAAATTGATTCCAGAAAATGGTAATCAAAAGCTTGCATTCATATGCAGCATATGCAAAAATACCTATACTCAAATAGTATATAGATACATATATATTAGACTCTAGAAGGCTCAAGCATGGGAGAAATAAAGATCCTAAAAACAAAAGCGGAAGATTTATCAATCCAATTATAATAATTCCTAAAATGATTTTAACGGAAGCCCAAAAGACATCTCGCTTAAAAGTTTTTTCAACAAATACTTTAATTAATAAATAAGGTATTCCAGCATGAATCATTCCTAAAATTCCTAATGGCAAAAGCATCATGAATCGGCAAAAATTAAGAAATAAATTCCATTCTTTATTTTCTTGAAGGTATCTATTATTTTCATTAATTTTTAAAATTGACAACGAATTATGATAATCAATCAGCATTGTTTTTAATTCAATTAATGAAGAATCATTTTGTTTATTCAACCATAATGCTAAAGATTTAGAATAATTCCATCTTTCCTCTAGGGTTAAATTATCATCAAAACAAGTGGAATGCATACCTTTCCTTGTCATCATCATAATATTTTCATGAAGATCTACCTTATCAATTGAATCGACATGTGTCAATTGATTCTGGATAATTACTTCCAAATCTTGATTTATAGAAGAAATAGTACGACTTGGATTTTCTTCAAATGCTTCGCGATAATCATTAAGGCAAATTTTATCCGAATTTGACAATAGAATATCACTACCATAAAGATTTGCTTGAGTATAATTAATTCCGACAAGTGAAATATAAATTTTCTTTTTCCATCCGCAAGCTTCAAGTGCTGTAAAACCTATGCGTAGTGCACCTTTTTTTAAAGGTTTTACGCGTCGTACAAAAATATCATCTGTTAAACCCTCACCAAAAATTAAAATGTTTTTATTCTTCATTAAGACTTCCGAACATTTCTGGAAAACCTCTTTATTTTTCTCATTGGTGTTAAGGCCATCTTGCTGTCTGTATATCGGAAGCATGTGAGCAGACTTAAAAAATGGATTGGTGAATGGAGTAAATACATCCGACCTCGTCAAAAAGAAGACTATAGCATTATTAAATCTAGATACAACCAAAGGATCCATAAAAGAGGCGGGATGATTACTAATGAAAATGGTACTTCCTTCCTTGTTTCTTTTACCATTGAGCACCACAATTTTTCTGTAAAACAAGCGTAAGCCATACCCAAAGAACAACCACCATATAAAATATAAAACCCTCATTACATACAAAATTAATTAAATTGCCCTTAAATGAGGATTAAAATTAAGCAAGTATTAAAGCAGAATTAAAATTAACAACGCTAATGCTGAAAACTTTCCTTTGAAATAAAATAATATAAAGGGAATGACTCTAACTTCGTTTAAAAGTAAGTTTATGAAAACCATTGGTCTTTTTTGTGGTGGATTCTCCTCCGAATTTGAAATTTCACTTAAGAGTGCTGAAACCATACGCACCCATTTTCCAAAAGAATATAAAGTGGTTCGTATTATTGTTAGCACTGAAAAATGGGAGGTGGAGACCGAGAAAGGACTAGCGACTTTTAACTTAAACGACTGCTCTTTTCTGGAGAATGGTGTCCAAAAACAGATTGATGCAGGGCTGATTTACATTCATGGAAATCCTGGAGAAAACGGTAAAATTCAAGCCTTATTAGATATGCATAACATTCCTTATGTCAATTCAGGCGCACTCGCTTCTGCGCTTTCATTTGACAAATGGTATTGTAATCAATTTTTAAAATCATTTGACATTCCCGTTGCGAAATCACTTTTTGTAGCAAATGAAAATCAATATACACCAAATGAGATCATTGAACAATTAGGGCTCCCTTTATTTATTAAACCTTCTGATTCTGGATCTTCTTACGGAATCTCTAAGGTAAAATCAATCGATGAAGTGATTCCTGCACTAAAGTTTGCATTTAAGGAAGGTAAAACGGTAGTAATCGAATCCTTTCTCGATGGCATTGAGGT
>CANJQZ010000042.1 GCA_947476515.1 Flavobacteriales bacterium | reverse complement strand
TTATTTTGCTTGGTTAAATCTTGAAAATTTAGGGGCTTAACTTGTGCATACAAAAATTTCGTAAGACAACATGTAACCAATAAAATAAAGCGCATTTTCATATATGAATTTGATGGAAAGTTAAACAAAATCAATTATTTCTTTTTAATTGTTATAAAATACTTTGCATTATAGTTCCTTGATTTCGTATAAATCTTATTTTTGATAAAAATTAATTTTATGAATCATCTTCGTTTAATTTCAATGCTTTTTGTGTCGTTATTTTTAACGGTTAATTTTCTTTTTTCACAAGCACTTCCTGGAACATTAAATTGGTACAACGGAGATGGCCTAGGGATGTCAACCAATAAAGCTTATGATTTACTTAAAAAGAAAAAATCAAATCCTGTAATTGTTGCTGTTATTGATTCTGGTTTGGATATTGAACATGAAGATTTGAAAGGTAAGGTATGGGTGAATAAAGGAGAAATTCCTAACAATAAAATTGATGATGATAAGAATGGTTTCGTAGATGATGTTCATGGTTGGAATTTTCTAGGAAATGCTTCAGGAGAAAATCAAGGTCCAGCACGCCTGGAAAAAACAAGAATTTTAGCTCAATTAATGATTAAGTATGATGGAATTGATCCACAAACGATGGCAGTAAATCCTGAATTTGAATTGTACCTAAGAGTGAAAGAAGATGTTGAAGCGGCCTTGGCCGAACTAGAGCCTTATAAAGAGACCTTAGATCAATTTGATGTTGACACGAGGAACTATATCTTAGATCAATTGAATTATAATTTGAATGTGAATTATGATGACAGGGCTATTCAAGGGGATGATCCATCTGATTTTACAGATAGAAACTATGGCAATCCTGATGTGGAAGGAACGGATGCTTTGCATGGAACTCATGTTGCTGGTATTATTGCTGCGATCAGAGGTAATAATATAGGTGGAGATGGTGTTGCTGATAATGTACTTATTATGGCGGTAAGAGCTGTTCCAAATGGTGATGAACACGATAAAGATGTTGCTCTAGCGATTCGTTATGCAGTTGATAATGGTGCGAAGGTGATCAATATGTCCTTTGGTAAGGATTATTCTTCTTTCCCAACAGAAGTTTCTGAAGCTATAGAATATGCTGAAAGTCATGATGTTTTGCTCGTGCATGCAGCAGGTAACGATGCGAAAAACATAGATAATGAGCCTAACTTTCCAGATACTTTTAATGAGGAAACAGGAATGGTATATCAGAATTTTCTAACCATTGGTGCTTCAACCAAAAATAAAGAGGAGCTGGTGGCAAGCTTTTCTAATTTTGGGGCATTAAGTGTAGATGTTTTTGCTCCTGGTTTAGAGATCTATAATTCTGTACCCAATAATACCTATCAAAATTTACAAGGAACTTCCATGGCGGCTCCAATGGTAACGGGTGTGGCAGCATTATTAAAGTCTTACTTTCCTTCATTATCAATGTCGGAAATTAAAACTGCAATTGTTTCCACTGTTCAAATCCCAGCTTCAGACGAATTAACGGATCTGTGTAATTCTAGAGGTATAGTAAATGTTTATAGTGCAGCAAAGTACTGCATGAAATTAGAAGCAGGTAAAAAATAATTATGCGATTTCTACTTATTGTATTTCTTTTTCTGACATTACCCCTTAGTGTTTTTTCACAAAAATCTATTGATAAAGAATTAAATACTTTAATTGATTCTTGGCACCTGGCAGCAACAAAAGCGGATTTCAATACTTATTTTTCAAAGGTAAGTTCAGATTTTGTTTTTCTAGGTACCGCTCCAGGAGAGCGCTGGGAGAAGGCTGAATTTGAATCTTTCTGTAAACCTTATTTTGATAAAGGTAAAGCCTGGGATTTTGTTCCTTCCAATCGAAATTGGAAATTTGCGGATAAAGGTAAGTTCGCTTTCTTTGATGAAGATTTAGCTACTTGGATGGAAGGTTGTAGAGGAAGTGGCATCTGTACCAAAATTAATGGCGAATGGAAGATCATTTATTACAACCTTACTGTTCTTATTGAAAATGAAAAAATAAAGTCCTTTATTTCTTTAAGAAAAGAATAATGTTTGTTCCAGACAATTCCTTGAGTGCAACTCAAATTTATTTCTCTAATCAACTGCAAGGTCTTTTTTCTGAAAGGGAAGTCAAAACGATGTTTGAAGCATTAATTAAACAGCGATTAAATTGGTCTTCTGCTGATTTTTTACTCCATCATGAAGCGCGATTATCTGAATCTGACTTATTGTTCATTCGATCAGCCGTAAAGCGCTTATTGCTTCATGAACCGTTTCAATATGTCATCGGGAACACTGAGTTTTATGGTTTATCAATTACTTGTGCTCTAGGTGCTTTGATTCCTCGACCAGAAACCGAAGAATTGGTGGATTGGATCTTAGAGGAATTAAAAGGAAAGGGTTCGAAAATATTAGATATTGGAACGGGATCAGGTTGTATCGCGCTCGCATTGAAGAAAAATACAATCAATTCCAATATTTGGGGTCTTGATGTTTGTGAAACTGCTTTAAACATTGCAAAAGAAAATGCTCTGTCGCTCGGATTAGAAGTGGGGTTTTTCTCTCAAGATATCTTAAGTGATCATCCAATAGATTTTGACAATCAATTTTTTGATGTAATTGTTTCCAATCCGCCGTATATCCCAGTGAATGAACAAGTAAAAATGGAACAAAATGTACTTCAATTTGAACCACATAAAGCGCTGTTTGTTCCTGATCACGATCCTTTATTGTTTTATAGGGTAATTGCCACGAAAAGCTTAATCTTATTAAAAAATAAAGGTGTTTTGTTTTTTGAAATTCATGAAGATTTTGCTACTGAAGTTATAGATCTTTTGGAGGATCTTGGATTTATAAACATTGAATTGAGGAAAGATTTACAGGGAAAGTCGCGCATGATAAGAGCACAAAGAGTAATTTTAAATCATGAATAGTGAAGCGGCTCAAGAACGCATAATTTCCTTATCAAATGACATACATAACTACAATCATTTGTACTATGTAGAGAATAAATCTATGATTTCAGATTATGAATTCGATTTATTGTTAAAGGAATTACAAGATCTTGAAAAACGCTTTCCAGAATTACAACAAGTTAATAGTCCAACACAAAGGGTAGGTGGCGACATCTCCAAAAAATTCAATACGATCACGCACCAATACCCAATGCTGTCTTTAGGGAATACTTATGCCGAAGATGAAATTGTTGAATGGGTAAATCGAATTCAAAAGTCTATATCAGATCCAATTGAATTCGTATGTGAACTGAAATATGACGGTGTTGCTATTGGAATTCGCTATGAACAAGGCGTTTTAACAAGGGCACTCACAAGAGGAGATGGTCAAGCTGGGGAAGAAGTAACCCAAAATGTCAAAACTATTCGTTCGATTCCTTTAAAACTGAAAGGTGACTTTCCTTCTGACTTTGAAATTCGAGGTGAAGTATTTATGCCTTTGAGTCAATTTGAAAAGTTGAATAAGGAACGGGATGAATTGGGTGAACAAAGATTTGCCAACCCAAGAAACACCGCTTCAGGTACCCTTAAAATGTTAGATTCTAAAATTGTAGCATCTCGTAATTTAGATTCATATCTATATGGACTTTACGGAACTGATTCTTCAGATACCGGTCATTTTGAAACGGTTTTACATGCAGCGCATTGGGGATTCAAAACACCTCTTCCCGAAGAACGCTTTATCGCTAAGGTAAGTTCTGTGAGTGAAATAATGGATTTTATTGATTTTTGGGATAAAAAAAGAGAGGACTTGCCTTTTGAAATAGATGGTATTGTCATTAAAGTCAATGATTATCATCAGCAAAAAGCGCTTGGATTTACAGCTAAATCTCCAAGATGGGCCATTTCATTTAAGTTTAAAACAAAAAGAGTAGAGACGGAATTGCTTTCCTTGTCTTATCAGGTAGGAAGGACCGGTGCAATTACTCCGGTGGCAAATTTAAATGCTGTTCAATTGGGTGGTACCACGGTTCGTCGTGCTTCTTTATACAATGCAGATCAAATTGAAAAATTGGATTTACACCTCGGGGATTTTGTTTATGTCGAGAAAGGCGGGGAGATTATCCCAAAAATTGTCGGTGTGAACCTCGAAAAGCGTAAAATTGATTCGGAAGCAATTGTATTTATTACGCATTGCCCTGAATGTAATTCGGAACTTAAAAGAAGAGAAGGTGAAGTACATCACTATTGCTTAAATGAAAGCTCTTGTCCTACACAAGTGATGGGGAAAATGCAGCATTTTATCAGTCGTAAAGCGCTTAATATTGACGGACTTGGAGAAGAAACTATTTCTTTGCTTTTCGAAAATAAACTAATTTCAAATTGTGCTGATATTTATACGCTTTCAAGAGAAAAGTTACTTTTATTGGATCGAATGGCGGAGAAATCTGTCGATAATTTATTGTTTAGTATTGAGCAATCTAAAACCATTCGATTTGATCGCGTTTTGTTTGGATTGGGGATTAGATTTGTTGGAGAGACTGTTGCTAAAAAACTCGCCAAACATTTTAAGTCAATGGAAAAGATTAGTATTGCTACCTTTGATGAATTGATAGAAGTAGATGAAATCGGTGAAAAAATAGCCATTTCGGTGCAGCAATATTTTCAAGATCCTTCTAATCTATTATTGATAGATCGCTTGATGCAATATGGTTTGCAATTTACTTTGCCTGATGAATTACTTTTATCTAGTATCTTTATCGGAAAAACTTTAGTAGTGTCAGGTACATTTTTAGCTTTTTCTCGAGAAGAATTGAAACAATTGATTGAAAAAAATGGTGGAAAATTGGGATCTTCTGTCTCAAGCAAAACGGATTACTTAGTTGCGGGAGCCAATATGGGTCCTGCTAAATTAAAAACAGCAAATGATAATGGTGTAGTCATTCTTTCAGAGGATGATTTTATAAAAATGATTTCGTTATGACAAAAAAAAATATTTGGAGTTCATCGCAATCTCTTATGGTAATATTTGATTATAAAGATGATGATCAATTAAAGGAATTCAGAAAAGCATTGGATAAAATGTTGAATAATAGTCAAATTGGTCGACTTATTATTATTGTAAATATTCCAAAGGATCTAGATAAAACAACATTGCCGCCACATTTCTTGATTTATTATACTTCTCCTAATGATTATTCTTTCTTTGGAAAGCTCAAGGATGTTCAATTAGAAGCTGAATTGAGAAAAACTTATGATTTGTTAATTTGGTTCGATGAGCCACAAGAAAAGCTGCTAAATGAAGCCAAGAATGCTCATTTTAATCGAAAAGTTATTGTGAATGCTGAACATAGTTATTTTGATTTGAGTCTAAATTCTAGTCATGAGAACCCTGATGAAATGCTTAACTTTGTAACTTCAACTTTAGAAAAAATCAATCTTTATGACTAATCCTTTTACAGGTGTAGGTGTTGCTTTGGTTACACCATTTGATGCTCAAGGTACTATCGACTTCAATGCATTAAAATCTTTAGTGCAATTGCAAATAGCAGGCGGTACTGATTTTCTAGTGGTTCAAGGAACTACTGGTGAATCTCCAACACTAAGTCAAGAAGAGAAGTTTCAGGTTTTAAATACGGTGATTCAAGAGAATAATGGCCGTTTGAAAATTGTTTATGGAGTAGGTGGGAATAATACCTTAGCAGTAGGTGAAAATCTAAAGCAAGTTCCTGAAGGTGTTGATGGGATCTTGTCTGTTTCTCCTTACTATAATAAACCTACGCAAGCTGGAATAGTTAAGCATTTTGAATATTTAGCCACTTGTACGGATTTACCAATCATTCTCTATAATGTTCCAGGTCGAACGGGTTCAAATATGTCTCCTGAAACTTCATTGGAATTGTCAAAAATTGAAAATATTGTAGCGGTTAAGGAAGCTTCAGGAAATATGGAGCAAATTATGGATGTAATTCGTCAAAGATCTGGTGAATTTGGAGTGCTGTCTGGAGATGATAATCTTACGATGCCTTTGATTGCTGCTGGTGCCGATGGTGTAATATCCGTTGTTGCAAATGCTTTTCCGGAACTGTTTTCCACTATGGTACACGCCGCAATGGAAGATGATTTAATAACAGCAAGGAAAGCACATTATGAATTATTTGGGATTACAAAAATGTTTTTTGAGGAAGGGAATCCAGGTGGAGTTAAAATAGCATTGGCTCAACGCGGAATTATGGAACCCTTTATGCGTATGCCTTTACATCCTGTTTCTGATAATCTTGCTGCTAGAATTCAAAAGGAGACAAAGAGAATTCTTAAATGAAGTTCCTTTATTTTCTTCTTTTTTCGTTTTTACTTTTAGCTTGCACTTCTAAAGATGGATGTGAATCCTCAAAATCTCATGACAATTCAAGTCATATAAAGGTCACATCACCTTTTGATACTATTAAAAAAGTTAGTGGAGCTTATAAATTTTCTGGTGATTTATGTGATGTGCAATCAGTTAATTCAAAAATCAGGATTGAATTAAAGTATGCGACAAATGATAATTTTGTTAAAAAAGTACTCTATAAAAAAATAGATAAAGCTTATCTGCAAAAGGATGTAGCCATTAGATTGTCAAAATGTCAAGATTACTTAACTTCTCTACATCCTGATTTGTACTTATTGGTTTATGATGCTGTTAGGCCAGTTAGTGTGCAACAAATTATGTGGAAATCCCTCGATTCAATTCCTGTTAATAGAAGGGTTAAGTTTGTATCAAATCCAAAGAATAGAAGTATTCACAATTATGGAGCAGCAGTCGATTTAACGATTTGTAATGCAGTTGGTATTCCATTGGATATGGGTGCAAAATATGATGAAATAGACTCTATAGCATACCCATCATTGGAATCCATATTTCTAAATAGAGGTTTACTAAGCAAAGAACAAGTAGCCAATAGGGTTATTTTAAGAAAGGTAATGGCGTCTCAACAATTTATAGGAATTGCCTCTGAATGGTGGCATTTTAATGCTTGTTCTAGGCAGGCAGCTGCTTTGAAGTATCAATTAATGCTGGAAGAATAAACTAGTAGTTAAGTAAAATTTCAGTGGTGTCAAAGGGCACACAATTCGCAGAAAGTTGTCCTTGATTACTAGTTCCAAGAATATAATAGTACAAGGAATACATTTCATTGCCATTGTTAATACAATAGATGGTGGTGTCTAAAGCTCCGTAATAATCTTGCTGCGAATTAGGACAACATTCTGCACAACCCTGCAGTCCTTCCTGTTTAATATATTGTAAATGATCAGAAAAAACAGGATTGCTGTTGATGAATCGTAATGCCACCCATGCTTTTGCTTTGGTACTGTAATTTCGCTCGTTGTCCTGTTTTAAATTTAAGCTGGAGTAAAATATGGTTTCTTCCAGAGGGAAATAATTCTCCTTAGTGATGTTAAGTTGGTATTTTTCCATTCTTTCACGAGGAAAAGTAAATCTAAAAGCACCATCTTGGCCTAAAGTATAGGTTTCGATCAGAATTTTTTGATTACTGGCAACTGGTATTTTGTATAATTTTAATTGTGCGCCTTGCATTGGAATGTGAAAAGAATCGTCTGTAATGACGCCGTAAATAGTGAAGTCACCTGTTCCTTTTTTGCAGGATGTAAATAATAAAAGCCCAATAAATAAAAAGAAAAATCTCATATTATTTGATTGAAAATTGTGATTCAAAGTCTTTTTGTTGCTCTAAAGGTAGGAATAAAAAATCTCCAATTTCCTCTTGTTTACCGTTTTCTCGAAGTAGCTTAAAATCCTTTATTCCATATTGCAGGTAATTTAATTCATTGAAATAATCTACAAATAAAGGAATGCTTTCTTCTGCTATTTCAACTTGTACGATTGGGCGATGTTGAATGATTAATTTTTTTATTTCTTGAAATACAATCCATTCATAACCCTCAATATCACATTTTATATAATTTATGCGTTTCAAATCTTTGAATAATTCAGATCCCTTTTTTAAAGAGACATGAGCGGTTTTTTGATTTCCGATTTGTTCCCCATCTCCAATGATATGAGGTAAACCCGTTCTCATGACGCCATTAGATTCGGGTAAAACCATCTCGATTATTTGCTCCTCATTTCCAAGAGCAACATTGTGTATTTCAACCTGAGGGAAGGGTTTTAAGAAGTTTTTCAAGGTGCTGTAAAAGAAAGGAATAGGCTCGATGCAGATTAATTTTCCCTTAGTTGTTTTTCTTGCAAATATTTTAGAGAAATAACCAAGATTGGCTCCAATGTCAATTACAGTATAGCCTTCTTTAATAAAAGATTTAACTGCGTAATGAAATTTAAAGCGCTTATCATTTTTTAATATACCTAAATCATATAGAATGAAAAATCCTACATGCATAGCTTTCAAGTAGAGCGCTTGAGGAAGTATACGGAACAATAACTTTTTAATAGTAAGTATCACTTGCACGAAAGTACTATTTTTCAAGATAATTTATTCTCTTTTCAGGAAATATGATGATGAAGAAGGTGCAACAATTTGTTACTTGTAATTAATTACAAAGATGTATTTTTATAAAAAATATTTAAATGAAATTTATTCTAATTTGTTTCTTTGGACTTACTGTCGTTTTTATTTCCTCTGCTCAAGTATATAAGTCGTCCTTAGAACTCAATAAAATAATGACGGGACAAGATTTTATTGGTCATTGGCCTGAAGGTATATCTTGGTCAGCTAATGGGAAAGAAATTCTTTTCAATTGGAATCATGAAAATGAAGTAAGCAGTCCTGTTTATTCTTTCGATTTGCAAAGTAAGGCATTGACTAAACAAGTTTCAGGGAGTAAAAAACATCTTTATTTTGATCCTGCACAGGCAAAATTCATTAATCAAATTGATGTTGTTGACCATAGAATTTGTGTTTACCATAAGCAATATTCAACGAAAAGCGAATATTTAAATTTATACGAAGACCTATACAATATTCAAAGATTGAATAGTGAAAATGAATTTGTTTTTGAATGGAATAGCAACTTATATAAATATAATTATAAAGTTCTAGGCGGATCTATTATACAATTAACTAGATTGACAAAAGGAACAAAAAAAGAAGGAGCCAGAGACACCAGTTTCTTGGGAGGACAACAATTAGTATTGTTCAATTATTTAAAAGAAAAATCAGTAAAAGATAGTTTAATTAAGGCCTTAGACGCAAAGTCAAAATCAAATGATGTTCCTGTTATCACCTATGGTGATGGTGAATTATATTCCTTAAAAATTGATCCTTCGTGTAACTTTGTAGTCCTTAAAATGCATTTTGGAGCAGAAACTCCTGCAACGAATGTTGAGCACTTCGTCACTGAAGATGGTTACACGCAGTCCTCTAAAGCTAGAGAAAAGGTAAGTGACAAAGAACCAAATGAAAAATTAGCTATTTTAAATTTAGATAAGGATTCTTTGAAATGGATAGACTTTTCAGGATTGAGTGATATTCGAAGAAAGCCATTATACATAGATTCTACAGGGAAAGGAATGTATCTAAATGACCGTTCCCTTTTTATTCATGATCCTGTATTTTCTACTACCAAAAGAACTGCGCTCTTAGATATTCGTTCGGCTGACAATAAAGATCGATGGATTGCTATCCTAGATTGTTCTAATGCAACGATTAAAGAAATAGATCATCAGCATGATGAGGCATGGATAGGTGGTCCTGGGATTTCTTCTTGGAATGAGAGTGGTGGAACTTTAGAATGGATGGAAGATGGAGTTAGTTTTATTTTTCAATCAGAAAAAACAGGTTATTCACATTTGTATCTATACGAATCTGATTCTATAATACCGCTAACTGAGGGGCAATTTGAAGTTTCAGAGGTACAAGTAGCAAAGGATAAAGCTCATTTATACCTAACGGCAAACAAAACGCATCCTGGAAATAGAGATTTCTATTCTTTTGAAATTAAAACCAAAAAATGGACATCAATTTTAACAGCGGAAGGATTTCATGAAGTATTAGTTTCACCGGATGAAAAATATTTAGCTATTCGTTATTCAGATGCTACCCATCCTTGGGAGGTATATTGGGCGAAAAACATGGCGGATACTAAAATGCAACGCATTACCACTTCAACGACCAAAGAATTCGAATCTTATCCTTGGCGCAATCCAGAGGTGCTACAATTTAAAGCATCAGATGGAGTAGGGGTTTATGCTCGTTTATATACGCCAGAGGTTTCAAAAGCAAATCGTGCAGCGATAATGTTTGTTCATGGTGCAGGATATTTGCAAAATGCACATCATTATTGGAGTAATTATTATCGCGAGTATATGTTTCATAACCTATTGGTAGATCAAGGTTATACGGTTCTAGATGTTGATTATAGAGCAAGTGAAGGATATGGAAGAGATTATCGAACAGCAATTTATCGATTTATGGGAGGGCGTGACCTTCAAGATTTTATTGATGCTAAAAGATTTTTAGTGAATGATAAGGGAATTGATTCTAATCGTGTTGGAATATATGGCGGTTCTTATGGTGGTTTTATTACTTTAATGGGATTGTTTACTAGTCCAAAAACTTTCGCTTGTGGTGCCGCTTTACGCTCAGTAACGGATTGGGCGCATTACAATCATGAATACACCAGTAATATTCTAAACAATCCAGAAACTGACCCTAAGGCTTTTATAAAAAGCTCGCCGATTTATTATGCGCAGAATTTAGAAAAACCACTTTTGATTCTTCATGGAATGGTAGATGATAATGTACAATTTCAGGATGTGGTACGCTTGAATCAACGCCTCATTGAATTGGGTAAAAAGGATTGGAATATGGCACTTTATCCTGTTGAATCTCATGGTTTTAAAGAGAATGCTTCTTGGCAGGATGAATATCGAAGAATTTATGAATTGTTTGAATTGAATTTATTAAAATAATACTATATGCATACAGTTAGGGAATTAAATGACAAACAAGAAATGTTAGATCATATTTCAGTTATTCAAGAATTGTATCCTTCTTTAACACTGGAAGAATATGGAAATGAATTGGATTTTATGCTTCCCCTTAATTACGGTCAAGTAGCTGTGTTTGAAGATGAGACTTGTGTTGGAATTAGCGGTTATTGGCTAGGAAGTAAACTGTGGTGCGGTAAATACTTGGAATTAGACAATATTATTGTGGTTGAAAAATCCAGAAGTGCTGGAATAGGTCAACTTATTTTTGATTTCCTTCAGAAGAAAGCCTATGAAGCCAAATGTAATTTCATGTCCTTAGACTCTTATACACAAAATTTCAAAGCGCACAAATTCTTTTATAATAATGAGTTTAGTCCCAAAGGATTTCATTTTATAAAATTCTTAAATCCTGAAAAAGTGCGTTGATTTTAACTTGAGGTAAAAGTATTTATCCTTCAGTGTTCTTTTGTTTTTCTTCTAGAAGTAATTTCTCTTTTCTCTCCTTCGCTTCTTTATCTTCTTTTTCCTTCTGCTTCTTATTATGAGCATCAAGATGCTTGTTTTTCTTCTCAAGTTCTTTCACTGGAACAAATCCAATTCCTGTCAAGGGAAATAATTCTTGAAGTTCTCCACTATAATAAAACTCGTAACACAATCCACCAAAGGTGTAAGGTTTTCCACCAACTTTAAAGTTCGATCCACCCACCTCAGGATTTTTCTTTGGTTTACTTTTTTGATACCCTAAATTATATAGCGTACCTAAAATTTCAGGTCTATTGGAGAGTGTAAAGCCATTTCTTTCCCAATGGGCTTGAAATTGTCTTAAGAAAAAAGCGGTATATAAGTAAGAATAATAGTGATCTCCGCCTTTAATAAGTCTTTGTATGGTTTTATATTTATGAGCGGCGATGGTATCATTAACCAATTCAGGAAAGGAATCATTGACATTCACGCATTTCTGAAAATAATCTCCTGCATAAAACGAACTTGATTTATCAAATAAATTACTTTCTATTTTCAAAGCGGTATGTTGTAATATTCCAGTCACTCCATAACCTCGATTGGTAGGCAATATGATATGATTAAAAGGAACTACATATTTTTTAAATTGCTCGCGACCTGAATTGAACATGCGCATTTGTTCTCCAACGAGACACAT
>CANJQZ010000041.1 GCA_947476515.1 Flavobacteriales bacterium | reverse complement strand
GCATTGGTTTCTTTATCTTGATGGAGTAACTCGAAGTGCATAACAATGTTGAAAAATACCTAGGGCAAAGATACGCGTATTTAATTTGCAATCTCATCTTTGTAAAAATTGTAAAGCTTATGTCTTTGATCCCGACGCTGTCGTGGAATATCTTTTCGATATTTTTCATTATCCTCTGTTTTTTTGGATCTATACAACTGTTATTTGTGTTCATCATTCATAGTCGATTGGCTTTTTTTAAAGGAAAGAAATCTAGTGAAAACCCAATGGAAATCCCAGTGAGTATTATCATTGCGGCACGAAATGAGTCAGATAATTTATATGAAAATTTACCATCAATTTTAGCTCAAGATTATCCAAATTTCGAGGTGATCGTCGTAAATAATCAATCTATAGACGACAGTAGTTGGTTGCTCAATGCTTTCTGTCGCGAATACTCAAATTTAAAAGTGGTTGAATTAGGTAAAAACAAACATTTGCGCCCCGGGAAGAAACTTTCAATAACACTCGCTATTAAGGGTGCAAAGTATGAGCATTTTATCCTAACAGATGCTGATTGTAAACCTGCATCCAATCAATGGTTACGACAAATGGCGGGGACTTTTTCAAAAACCAAGCAAGTTGTTTTAGGATATGGACCATCATCTGTTCAAAAGGGATTTTTAAACAAGGTGTTTCGTTTCGATACCGCTTGGATTGGAGTGAATTATATGTCGATGGCCCTCGCGAGATTACCATATATGGGTGTCGGTCGTAATTTGGCATATACCAAAGAAGTTTTTTACTCGGTTAATGGTTTTAAGTCCCATTATGGTTTGCCTTCAGGTGATGATGATTTGTTTATACAGGAAGCTGCAAGGAAATCTAATTATACCATTCAAATTGATCCAGCGACATATTGTTTTTCACCTCCTCCTAGCACATGGAAATCATGGCAAAGACAAAAGAATCGGCATTACTCTACTTCAAGTAAATATAAGTTTATTAAAAAATCATTGTTAGGAATATATCCTTTATCTCTGTTATTGATGTGGATTTCCTTTGTTATTTTGCTCTGTAATTTTAGTTGGGCCATTATTGCAAGTATTATTTTCGGTTTTATACTTTTAATAAAGTGGATATTACAAGCAAGATGCCTACTCAAATTGCATGAAAAAGGATTCGTATGGGCTTTTCCTTTATGGGATTTAGGTTATGCAATACTAGCACCAATGATGTATTATATTTCTGATCGCAAACGATATTATAAATGGTAGAGAACGAACATTTGTCAGACAAAGCAAAACATGACCTCGTATTGGTTGAAGCTGCTAAGTCAGGAAAACAAAGCGCTTACGCTGAGTTGATGGATCGCTACCGCGATTCTATTTATTATATGATGGTTAAGATGGTAAAGAATCAGGATGATGCTGATGATTTAACCATAGAAGCGTTTGGAAAAGCATTTAATCGATTAGATCAATATTCACCTAGTTTCGCCTTTAGTACATGGCTGTTTAAAATTGCTTCCAATAACTGTATTGACTTTATTAGAAAGAAACGCATTCAAGTGCTTTCTATGGATGCTGGTGTGTCTACTTCTGATGGTGGATATATGAGAATTGATGCAAAATCAAATACACACAATCCAGAGGAATCTCTGATTTATGGACAAAGGCTCAGTCATATGCGCTTGCTGGTAAGTAAACTAAAACCCCGTTATAGAGAATTGGTTGAAAAACGCTATTTCGAAGAGTTGAGTTATGAAGAAATTGCGCTTGAGTTGAATTTACCTTTGGGAACTGTAAAAGCCCAGTTGTTTCGTGCTCGAGATTTCTTAGCCAATATGATGGAAAAAACGAAGGATACAATCTAGTGGAACAAATAAAGTATCATTTCCCTTCACTATCCAGTGTACAAATCGAACAATTTACAGTATTAGAATCTCTTTATAGTCATTGGAACGAGCAAATAAATGTCATTTCCCGAAAGGACATCGAAAATTTCTACGAAAGACATGTCCTTCATTCTTTGGGTATAGCAAAGGTTCTTGAATTTAAGAAAGGTACTGATGTTTTGGATGTAGGAACAGGAGGCGGTTTTCCTGGAATACCATTGGCAATTCTTTTTCCTGACACTCATTTTACTTTGGTAGATTCGATAGGTAAAAAAATTAAAGTTGTTCAAGAGGTCGCTTCAGCTTTAGGATTAAAAAATGTAACGGCTATTCATCAAAGAGCGGAAGAAGTGAAAGGGAAGTTTGATTTTGTTGTGAGTAGGGCAGTAACCAAAATGACAGATTTCATTCCTTGGGTGGAAAAAAAGATTAAGCAAGAATCTATTCATTCCTTAAAAAATGGTATACTTTATCTTAAGGGTGGGGAATTAAAAGAAGAAATGCGTTTGGTGAAGCAAAAAAATAAAGCCTATCATTTACCCTTATTCTATAAGGAAGAATTTTTTGAAACCAAGCAAGTAGTTTATGTAAAATTAGTTAAGTAGAATCGGATACACCATAGTGAATTCAGGTATTTTTACTTTAAAAAGCTCTTCATTGAATAAGTTTTTGAAAGTATAATAGCCAGTCATCTTTCCATAAGGCATAAAAAATTCTGTAAAACTCGAATAAGTAAACTTCCCATCAGGAAGTATTTCAGGTTGTAAACCGATCACGCCTTCTCCTTCTATTTCTGCAGCACCCAAGAGTAAGTGTTCGACAAACCATTGGCGGCGCAACAATTGAATAGAGTAGGGTAAATGATTCTGAACCACAACATCATATTTAAACCTAAAAGGTCCTTCGGGAAGCAAAGACTCCTCGAGAAGAAAAGTTGTTTTCACACTGATCTCAACTTCATAAATTTCTTTTTCGGTCATAGGAATCTTTTTTATAAAACAAATCTATTGGAAATTTGTGCGCAACAAGCAAAAATATTAATTCAACCCTGGATATTTTAAATCTGCAATTAAAAAGAAACTACCCGTTATTACGATTAAATCTTCTTCATTGCTAAGTCTTAACACTTCTCTCAATGCTTCATTTACTTCCTCAAATACTTTTTTCACTTGTGGAATTTGTTCTTTAATCATCTTTAAATCTGATATCTTCATGGATCTTTCATTCTTAAAAGCACACAGATAAAGTTCAGCGTGTTTTGGAATTAGATGTATTAAATCCTGAATTGGTTTGTCTTGGCTGCTGCCTAGAATGAATTTAATTTTTTTATGCCCTAAGACCTCGAGTGCTTGAATGGTAGCTTTCATTCCAGCAGGATTGTGAGATACATCTGCAATTAGGGTTGGATGTTGCTGTAAAATTTGAAATCTACCAAAATGACCACTATTTTTTTGGAGTTTAACTATTGCTTGATTAATGGTTGCTGAAGTACATTCTTTATCTATGATCTTAATAGCCTCAATCGCTGTGTTCAAATTAGACAATTGATACATTGGAAGTTGGAAAGGAAGATCAAGTTGGCGTGGAAAATATATAGCTGAATTTCTTTGATTGGCTACCTGAATCAAAAGATCTCTAATATTTTCATCATCATTATTGATAAGCACAGGAATATTCTGTTTGATAATACCTGCTTTTTCTGACGCAATATCCTCCAGCGTATCACCTAAAAATTGCTGATGATCTAGTGCAATAGGAGTAATAATGCTAAGGATTGGTTTTATGATATTGGTTGCGTCTAAGCGACCTCCTAATCCAGTTTCGATAACTGAAATTTCACAATTGTTTTTATTGAAATGAACTAATGCCATTGCCAAAGTGATTTCAAAGAAAGAAGGCTTAATAGTTAATTCAGCATTTTTGATTGCTCTGCAAAAATGAAGTACTTCATCCTCACCAATCATTTCGCCATTAATTTTTATTCTTTCTCTAAAATCAAAGAGGTGGGGAGAGGTAAATAACCCCACTTTTTTACCTCGCTCTAATAGAATAGAATTTATAAAGGCACAGGTTGACCCTTTGCCATTAGTTCCGGCAACATGAATATAGGATTGATTTTCTTGTGGGTTTTCTAATATGCCTAATAGGTAAGAAATGCTCTGTAAGCCTGGTTTGTAGGCGCTAGCACCCTTTTCTTGATAAGAAGGAAATTGTTTGAATAACCAAGATATTGCTTCGGTATAGTTATCTAGCATGCAGGCTAACAGTCAAATAGGTGATGGCTAAACCAGCATCTTTGTCCTTTTTGTAGTGAACTTGCTTAATGACTTCTCGGATAACCTCGTTAATAATTTTAAGATCAATAGTGGTTCCAATGGATCTAATATAGGAGGCATTCACTACATCACCGTTGGCATTTATGGTTAATTTGAGGTTTATTTTACTGTCAAAATCAATGGCATATTCAGGTAATTTAGGGTCATTTATTCTAATTCTATTCCTGCCATCTCCAACTCCATTTCCTTCACCATTTCCTTCACCACCTCCATTTCCACCAAACGGACCGTTTCCAGCACCAGTTCCACCGCCAGTTCCACCTGACCCAAATGGATTATTTCCTCTGTGTGATGTCGATGGACCATTCTGAGTGTTGTTACCGTTTGTTTTATTTGAATTACCTGAATTAACTTTTATATTATTATTGCTATTTCCTGTAATTACTTGTTGAACTTGTTCTTTTGGAGTGTCTAATTTATCATTGGTCGCTGTTCCTCCTCCAGAGCTACCACCATCTTTCTCGACCGTGACATTATCAATCATAAACTCTTGAATTACTTCATCGGATTTGAATGGAGGTATATCCTTAGGGACAGGTGCGTATATGAAAAAAGTAATGAAATAGGAGGCTACTAGAAGTAAGGTAATGGATAGAAAAGAACTCACCAAAGCTATTTGTTGATCCTTTATTTCATCCTTATGTGTTATTTGAAAAATTTCCATTTCTTATTGAATTACTTTCTAGTGAATTAACGCAATTTCATTTCGAAAGTTACTAGTAAATTATTAATCTTGCTTTGTGGCAATAATAATCTTAAGATCATTATCCATTCCTAATTTCAATAAATCCACTAATTCTTGAACTTGTGAATCAAAAGGAATGCGTAAAATAACAGTTTTGTCATTTATTTTCGATGTTTCTGCAATAAGTAAAGCTTCCACTTGATCAAAAGGAACTTCTTTTTTATCGACAAAATATTTCTTTTCAGAAGTAACCGTTAGGGTGATGTGTTGCTTTTTCGTATGTTCATTAGCATCTGACTTGGGTAGGGGAACCTTAATTACATTAGGATTCGCCAAGGTCGAAATGATCAAGAAAAACAACAACAAGAAGAACATGATATCACTCAACGCAGAAGTCGCAACCTCGGCATGAAATCTTCTATTTCGTTTGATCGCCATTGCTCGGTCTTTGAATTAAGTTTACGAAATCTAAATTTACTTTTTGGATCGCTAAAGCATAACTATCAATCATTCCATTAAGAAGATGATAAGCTGAAAAAGCAACGATACCAACGATTAATCCTGAACCACTACTGATCATTTTTTCATATAAACCTCCAGATATATTTCCGATAGAAACATTTTCTGTAATCGAAATACTGTAGAAAATTTTAATTACTCCAGAAATGGTACCGATAAACCCTAGTGTTGGTGCAATACCTGCTATCAAGCCAAGGTGACCGATACTTTTCTCCATTTTGCCAATTTCTATATTCACGACCTTTTCCATGTTGGATTCAATCTGCGCTACTGGTCTGCCAACAGTGAGAACGCCTTCTCTAATCACATTTCCAAAGGCAGTTTCATCGCGTGATAATACATCTAGCACTGGAGCAATATTTCCAGCTTGTAAATTAGGTTTAATTTCATTTAGCATATGCATATTATATTTAGACATTCTTTTAATATATCGATAACGGTTTACAATTACAATGATGGTATAAAACAAAAGCAAGCCGATTGGAATTAAGAATACTCCACCTTTCATTAACATGTTAAAGATGGACATCGATTCAGGTTTGCCTGCCGTTTTAACTCCTTCATTAACTACTTCTGCTGCTACATCTTGAGTGAAAGCAAAAAATGTAAAAAAAATAAACCCGAGGGTAAAAATGTATTTGATTTGTTTTTTCATTGTCTTTAAAATAAGTTGGTGTAAAAATACTTTTTCATTGTTATGCATGTACCTAGAACATTACTTAGATATCCACACCTAATTGTTATAAATATTCCTCGTTAAATAGTTACAATTTACACTAGAAATATATTTGAAAAAATCAGTCAGCTTTCACCTCTGTGGTATTTCTCACGAGCTCTTCAAGCATTTTAGCCATTGGTGTATCGGATGATTTGCATAGCGCTAAGGCTTTCTCAATTTCATTATTCAGTAATAATTTTTTCACTTCTTTACTTAGTTTATTTGCTTCTTTTTTAGCAGCCCTAATGGTCAAAATCCTTTCAACAAAAATAAAAACACTATACCCAAACAACAAGAGTAAGAGCAGATTGATTACCCAGCCAATTCCACTATTTGATTGCTTTATTATTTCCCATATCGGAACCTCCTTAAGTAATGTCTTAGGAAGGCTTGTGTTAATGATTACATTAAAAAATGATAGTAATTCCAATTTAGTAGGTAATTATTAATGTAAAATTAAAAAAACACCGATACCAGCAAAGTATCCAATGATTGCGATCCAAGAAATATGTTTCAAGTACCAAATGAATGAAATATTTTCCATACCCATAGCTACCACACCTGCAGCAGAACCTATCAATAATATAGAACCGCCTGTCCCTGCAGTATAAGCAATTAAATGCCATAAGCTGGAGTCGATTGGAAATTGAAACATGCCAATACTTGCAGCTACTAGTGGGACATTGTCAATCACAGAGGACGCCAATCCGAGAAGAACAATAAAGGATTTATCGGAAATAGATTGCGCTACTGAAGTCCCAAAATTAAGTATCATTCCACTTGATTCCATTGCAGCAATGGTCATTAATATTCCAAGAAAAAACAAAACAGATGGAATTTCAATTTTTGTGAGTGCTTTCTTCGTAGGCCCTGGAATTGCAATAGATTCCTCCGTTTCATTTAATTGCAAGGTAAATTTTCTCTTGCTTACTATTTCCGCAATTAGAGAAAAAACGGCCAATGAAAGCATCATTCCCATGTAAGGTGGTAAATGAAATACGATTTTAGAAATGGGAACGAGCAGCAATAAGATTAATCCTATGAATAACATTAAAGTTGCTTTGGGTGCGCTTTCTTTCGCCACAGTAACATTAATGTTCCCTTTTAATGCAGGGGAAAAGGATATGATACTGAGCGGAACAAGAAGACAGACTAAAGCGGGTAAGAAAGTGCTGATTACTAAAGGCAGGGTACTTACTTTTCCAGCAATCCACAACATAGTTGTAGTTATATCTCCAATCGGAGTCCAAGCGCCTCCGGCATTTGCTGCAATTATTATGAGACCAATAAAATAAAGTCTAGTTTCTTTTTCAGTAACTATTTTGCGCAGAATTGTAATTAATACAATGGTAGCGGTGAGGTTATCTATGAGGGCAGAAAGAAAAAAGCCAATTGCGGCGATGATCCACAAGATCTTGACCTTATTTTTGGTTTGAATCCATTTTTGAATGACGCTGAAGCCATTGAAATAATCTATGATCTCAACAATTGCCATGGCTCCAATCAGAAAGATTAAGATCTCAGCTGTTTTACCAAAATGATGTAATAAGGTTGATTCAATGAGCGCATTTTTAGCACCCATAAAATTCGGAATTACATTTATCAATTGTGTGCTATTGGGATCTAACCAAAAAGTAATTGCTTCAGAATTCATTAACAGCAGCCCCCATGCACAAGCCATCATCAGCAAAGCCGGTATTAGTTTGTCTATTTTAAGGGCATGTTCAAAAGTAATCGCAAGGTAACCTAGAATAAAAATTGCGAGAATAGAGATTACCATAGCAATAATATTAATCTTCTTACACGAGTTGCTTTAGTGCAATTTCAAAGGCAGCTTTTGCAATCCCTGTTTTTCCTGAATGAACAGCATAAGTTTTTTGAAGTGCTTGTTGAATGATTAAACTGGTATCTTCAAAAATCCCTTTGTCGCTTATTACGCGAATATCATTACTCATCAGGTAGGCGAAAACTCTTGCCATTCCACAATTTGCAATAAAATCAGGAATTAATGATATCGAACTATCTGCTTTTTCAGCAATAGCACCAAAGAAAATTTCTGAATCAGCAAAAGGAACATTGGCACCTGATGAAATAACAGATACGCCAGCTTTGAGCATTCGATTCAATTGCTCCTCGGTAATCATTCTACTTCCTGCACATGGGATAAAAATATCTGCTTGGGTATCCCAGATTTGCGCATTTACATCATCATAGCTTAATAAATTTGGATGCGATAGCGCAGTGCCTTGTTTATTCAGAAACAAATCTTTTACTTCATCAAAGCTATATCCATCGGTATGGATTAATCCACCAAATCGATCGATAATTCCAACGATTAAAGCACCTTTTTGAGCTAAATAATATGCAGCGGAGGAACCAACATTTCCCCAACCTTGCACTATTACCTTCTTGCCTTTCAGTTCACCTCCCCAAATGGAATAATAATGAGCAATTGACATCGCTACACCATATCCAGTAATCATATCTGCGATTAAATATTTGCGGGCAATTAAGGGTGAATATTCTGGATCCTCAATTACTTTTGATACACCTTGTCTTAATTGACCAATTCTATTTATTTTTTGTGATTCTTTGGGTTGAAAATGTCCGTTAAATACTCCTTCTTGTGGATGCCATACGCCGCAATCTTCCGTCATAGGAATTACTTCATGAATTTCATCTACATTGAGATCCCCACCCGTTCCGTAGTAATGCTTAAGTAAAGGTGATACTGCACTGTACCATCTTCTTAATACGCCTTCTTTTCTTGGGTCCGTTGGGTCAAAGTTAATACCCGATTTTGCTCCACCAATTGGAGGTCCTGCTACCGTAAACTTTACTTCCATTGTTTTCGCTAAAGATTCGACTTCTCTTTTGTCTAATCCTTTTCGCATTCTTGTTCCTCCACCAGCAGCACCGCCTCGAAGACTATTGATCACTACCCAACCTTCTGCTTCTGTTTCTGGATCTTTCCATTCAAAGACAATTTCAGGTCTTTTATTTTCAAATTTCTCTAGTAAATCTTTCATTATTCGGTATACATGAATTAATTATTGCATTTCACAAAAGTAGGGATTGCTAGCGTTTGCTTATGTATTTTGAACTTTAGTTACGAACAGCAGCTTTGTGTATAAGTGTGTTTTAGGGCATATGCAAAACTCCGGAAATCACCTCTTTACTTGCACCTGTTGCTTGTGGATTTGTATTGGGTTTTCCTATTAAATAGAGAAGACCCAGGAAGGCAAAAATGATGGCCTCTTTATAGTCAATAATTGCAGGAGTAGGGATGATTATTTTACCTGTATAATAATACTGCAGGCGCTCCATTAGAAAGTTGTTTTTAGCACCACCTCCAGTAACAAAAACGCTGCTCAGGTTTTCATCATTGAGAACTTTAGCAATTTGAATCGCTTCATGTTCTACCAAAGTTCTCATTACAGCACTGGCAGTTTTATAGTGTTCCATCAAAGGTAGAAACTCTGCTTCTAACCATTCTGTTCCTAATGATTTTGGTGCTTTTTCTTTATAATAACTTAAGTCATTAAAAAGAGATAATAAGACCTCGTCAAGTGCACCACTTTTGGCTATTTTTCCTTCATGATCATACTCTAAATCATACTTGTTTGCCATTAAATTAAGCGGAATATTTCCAGGTGAAATATCAAAAGCCACCATTTTATCTTCTTTTTTGAAACTTATATTGGTAAATCCGCCAATATTTAAAAAAGAGTGGGCTGTATTTTTAAAAAGTAGTTCATCTCCAATTGGAACTAAAGGCGCTCCTTGTCCACCTGCTAGAATGTCCTTATTCCTAAAGTCATTAATAACCTTTATTCCAGTATGAAAAGCCAAGCTCGTCCCGCAACCAATTTGAGTTGAAAAACCTAGTGTAGGTTGATGAAAAATTGTTTGACCGTGGGAAGCGATAGCGGTAATCTCCGCCTTGTTTATTTTTTTTTCTTCAATAAACCGATTCACTTCATGTGCATAAAAAAGCCCAATTTTTTTATCGAGTTCAAATATCTTTCGTGCACTTAATACCTCAATTTCATTGAGTTGATCTAATAATTCTCTAGGGTAACTTACGGTTGAATAACTTATTAAATCAAAAGAATAATCGTTTTCAGAGACATCAAAGGCTACCAAAGCGATATCCAATCCATCTTTAGAGGTGCCAGACATTAATCCAATAATTTGAAGCTTATCTACCATTTTATGAAATAAAAGCACAAAATACGCTATTTTTGCAAAAGTAATACCAATATAAATAAGACTATGAATTTCGAATTAACAGAAGAACAAATAGCGGTTAAAGAAGCGGCGAGAGATTTTGCTCAAAATGTACTTAAGCCAGGGGTAATTGAAAGAGACAATCAGCAAAAATTCCCAAAAGAGGAGATTAAGCAATTGGCTGAACTTGGATTTATGGGAATGATGGTGGATCCAAAATATGGCGGAAGCGGTATGGACACTTTATCCTATGTTTTGGCAATGGAAGAAATTTCTAAAGTTGATGCTTCAACTTCTGTTTGTATGTCGGTAAACAATTCATTAGTTTGTTGGGGTATTGAAAAATTTGGAACAGAAGAACAAAAACAAAAGTTTTTAATTCCATTAGCAACAGGTGAAAAAATCGGTGCTTTTTGTTTGTCTGAACCAGAGGCTGGATCAGATGCTACTTCTCAGCAAACAACAGCAATTGATAAGGGTGATCATTACCTTTTGAATGGAACGAAAAATTGGATAACCAATGGTTCATCCGCATCAATATATTTAGTTGTTGCTCAAACCAATAAAGAATTAGGTCACAAAGGAATTAATGTTGTGATTGTTGAGCGTGGTATGGAGGGATTCATAGTAGGTGCTAAAGAGGATAAGCTAGGAATTAGAGGAAGTGACACACATACTTTGCTTTTCAATGATGTTAAAGTTCCGAAAGAAAATAGAATTGGTGAGGACGGATTTGGATTTACTTTTGCAATGAAAGTATTAAGTGGTGGAAGAATTGGTATTGCAGCACAAGCTTTGGGAATTGCAGGAGGAGCATTAGAATTGGCTTTAGCTTATTCAAAAGAAAGAAAAACTTTTGGTAAAGAAATTTATAAGCACCAAGCAATAGCCTTTAAGTTGGCTGATATGGCTACAGAAATTGAAGCGGCTAAATTGTTGGTTTATCGTTCTGCATTGGATAAAGATAATGGTCGTAATTATGATCAATCTAGTGCAATGGCCAAATTGTATGCTTCTAAGGTAGCGATGGAACAAACAGTAGAAGCGGTTCAAATACATGGTGGATATGGTTTTGTAAAAGAATACCATGTAGAACGCTTGATGAGAGACGCTAAAATCACTCAGATTTATGAGGGAACTTCAGAAATTCAGAAAATCGTTATTTCTAGAGGCTTACTTAAATCATAAAGTTTTAAGTAAGGCTAAGGCCTTGTCGATATGACCATTTGGGTCTAACATAGAATTGTATATTCCACATACGATTCCATTTTTATTGATGACATAACTCACCCTTCCAGGAAGTAATCCAAGTAAATTTGTCGGAACGCCAAAAAGCTTTCTAGCAATTTTGTGCTGATCGGCTAATAAATTAAAGTTCAATTGATATTTATTGGAGAATTTTTTATGGGCAGTAACACTGTCTGAAGAAATTCCAATTACAGTAGCTCCAAAATCTAAAAATTCTTGATTTGCATCTCTAAAAGAGCAGGCTTCAATGGTACAGCCACGCGTGTTGTCTTTTGGATAAAAATAGATAACTATATTCTGCTTTCCAAGTATGGATTGGATGTCAAATAATACTCCATCTTGATTCGGTAATTCAAAAATGGGACAAGAATCGCCAATTGCTATCATGATATTTCGTTTAGTGCTGTTTTATATCTATTAATTACTCGGTCTCTAGCAAAAGTATGTTCAATTATTGGTTCAGGGTATTCTTTCGTTTCAAATTCTGGTATCCATTTTTTTATGTACTCCATTTTTGGATCAAATTTTTGTTGTTGCAAGGTTGGGTTGAAAACTCTGAAATAAGGTGCTGCATCGCAACCACAACCAGCAGCCCATTGCCAACCACCGATGTTACTTGCCTCCTCATAATCTAATAATTTTTCAG
>CANJQZ010000040.1 GCA_947476515.1 Flavobacteriales bacterium | reverse complement strand
TCCACTTCAAAGGATGATGTAATAAAAATATTATCTAAATTGGTGGATCGTGAGAACGCTGAATTATATGGAATAAAAGATTGGTTGGAATTTAAAGAATTAAATTTGATTGCTTCAAATGGCTTTTCCTTTAATTATTTAAGTTCAAGTTGTTTCAACTATCATTCCCAGTCTGTAATTAATTTACATAAAAAATATCGTTTAAAATATAATGCTGATATAACAAAAATGGCTTGTTTGGGCTATGATATGCTTTCAGTAGTTCCTAAATTAATTTTTATCTCTAATGGAAGTGCAGAAGGAGTTATGACAAAAATTAATTTTTCTTTCATCACAAATTCCCTTCCGATGAAAGAAAATAGTGCTTATTATATGATTAGATATCAAGATTTTGAATCAACACTCTACGAAAATGAAGGCCAAGGAAATTAGTGATGCTTTTCGTGCTTGTCAACAATTCATCACTAAAGAATTAGAAGAGTGGGATGGAGGTGCTACTTTTATAGAAGATGCATGGGTAAGAATTGAAGGTGGTGGAGGATATACAAGAACCATAAAAAATGGTAGAATAATCGAAAAAGGTGGCGTTGCCTTTTCTTCTGTACATGGAAAAGTAAGTGATGCGATGAGAAAACAGCTGCAATTGGAAGGTGATTCTTTCTATGCTACTGGTGTTTCTATAGTTTTGCACCCTATACATGCTTTACATCCTATTATTCATATGAATGTCCGATATTTCGAAATCGATGGTAATACCTATTGGTTTGGTGGAGGTATTGATTTAACGCCACATTATATTAATGATTCATTAGCCACTGAATTTCATAAAGATCTAAAAAAAATTAATGATAAATACCATCCTGATTTTTATGTAAAATTTAAAAACTGGGCTGATGATTACTTTTTCTTACCTCATCGAAATGAAACTAGAGGAGTGGGTGGTGTGTTTTTTGATCATCAAAATGAATCTTCTGGAATTTCAAAAAAACAACTCTTTTCTTTTTGTGAGGAATTAGCACTTTCATTTCCTGAAATTTACAAGAAACAAGTTGATCTTCAAGAACTCCATGACACTACTGAAAAGGAAAAAAAATGGCAATTACACAGACGCTCACGATATGTTGAATTTAATTTATTACATGACCGTGGCACAAAATTCGGAATCTATTCCAATGGAAGGACTGAATCTATTTTAATGAGTATGCCTCCAATGTCATCTTGGGAATACGATTTTAATCCAATTGATGATACAAATGCAATTAAAACTCAAAAAAAACTACTTAAAGGTATTAATTGGTTACTATAAATAATCAATATATTTTTCTTAATTTTGTACTTTAATACACATAATTAGAGTTTTTAATTACTACTATATGTCTAAAATTATATACGCATTTGCACTTTTGTTCCTCACCAATTTGGTTTATGCTCAAGTGCCAACAGCAAGTTTCAATACTAATCCAAGTGTTTTTGGTGGTTTAATAACTATTTGTAAAGGAAGTACCATTACATTTAATAACACTTCTTCTCAAACTACTGCAGGAGCAACTTATACTTGGAATTTCGGCACAGGTGCTTCTCCTGCTTCCGCAACAGGAATAGGTCCACACATAGTTACTTATTCGACAGTTACAGCGCCAACCACATCTGCAACCTTAACAGTAAATAATAATAATGGTCAAGCACCATCTATTAGTTCAGTTACAATTGATGTTAACGCTACACCGATTTCTAATCTTACCCTAGCTAGTACAGGCGGTGGATATGGAACAACTACTCAAAATGGAATAATTTTCTTCAAGAATTGTGGAGCTATTGATTCTTCCTTGTTTAATTTTAATTCGACATACAATAGTGGTGTATCTCAAACATTTACCTGGGGTGATGGAGCGACTTCTAATCAAACCAATATGACAGGTTCTCAAATTGGCCATATTTATCCTTTAGGTCAATATACTCTTACACACACAGTAACCATTAATGGTTGTTCAACTTCAAAAGATTATATTGTATTTAATGGTAATGCACCTGTTGTAACTGTTTCTGGTTCTGGTCAAACCACTTGTTTACCTTCTCCTTATTCTATTGATATACTTTCTAATGATGTTCCAATTAACTATACCGTTAATTTTTCTGATGGATCTCCATCACTTGTTTTCACAACTAACAATGATACCACCATCTCTCATATATTTGTTAGTTCATCATGTGGAGTTGATTATGTTTTTGCTCCTGGTTTCCCTCCGATTCAAAATGCTTTTTCAGCAACTATAATCGCTCAAAATATTTGCTCGAACAATGGTTTGCCTACAGTTGTTACAGTAGGACCTATAACCATTAATACTGGAGCTTCTGCAGCTTTTGATTACAATCCCAATTCACCAATTTGTCAAGGAGAGCCTGTTACTTTTGATAATCAATCTTCAGGAGGACAAAATGTTACCTCTACTGGATGTGATTCTACTTATTCTTATTATTGGCAAGTAGATCAAACCTCTGGTTATGCTGTTACTTCTGGAAGTTTAGGCTCAAATAATGGTTTTGTAGGTAATTTATACGACTACACACAATGGACTAATGGGACTGATAACATGGAATTGACATTCTCAGCTCCTGGAACCTATAATGTTTGGATGTATGCTGCTAACTTCTGTGGTGTAGATTCTATCATGCAGATAGTAACAATTAATCCTACAGCATCTGTTAATATGACTTTTTATAATCAAATGATTTGTTCGGGCGATTCATCAGCTTTGTTTATTATGACTTCTACAGTTCCTGGATATGTAATTACATGGGAGATTACAGATACTACCAATGTCACAGGTGTAACAACCATGACAGGATCAGGTATTAGTCCTGTGACATTCAATCCACTTACCTTATTTAACACTACAACGCAACCTGGTACAGTAGAAATCAGCGCTAGTGTTGGATGTACAAATGTAGCTCCTGTTGTACATACAATTACTGTAAATCCTCAGGGAAATTTAAATGTGGATCCTACCGCTCAAACTATTTGTAGTGGTGATGCAACAAGTATTTCGATAAGTTCTAATCTAAGTAATGCTACTTTTAGTTGGACAGCTTCGGCTCCTTCAACAATTGGAGGGGAGAGTTCTGGCATAGGGAATTCTATAGCTCAGGTATTAACCAATACGGGAACAACTGTTGACACAGTAGTTTATACTATCTCAATCGGAACAGTTTTGTGTCCTGGTCCCGATATTATTGTAAGTGTTGCTGTTCAGCCACAAATTACAATGAATAGCAACATTGATTTTACCGTTTGTCCTGGTACGCAGATAAATCCTAGTGATTATTTTACTACACCTACGGGAGCAACTATTTCATGGACAAATAACAATACTAATATTGGAATAGGAAGTTCAGGAAATGGTCAAATTCCAACTTGGAATGTAGCTGCTAATTCAACAGGGTCAACTATTTCTGGTACTATAGATGTTTCAGCACAACTTGGATCTTGTCCAGGTGTTCAAGATCAGTTTATTGTCAATGTATTGCCATCTCCAGTTTTTAATTATACACTTTCGCCAACAACTGGTTTAGATTGTATAACCAATACAGGTGTTATTCTGGGCTCAACGAATCCAGTTAATTCTTCAGTGAGTTGGTCTGGACCAGCAATCATTTCAGGTGCTAATACTTTATCACCAGTAGTTGGTGCTCCTGGTCAATATTTTATAACAGTTACTGATAATGTAAATGGTTGTATTACCACGGATATGGTACAAATCGATCCTCCGACTCCGATCAACATTACAGCTGTGAATTTAACAAATGTTTCCTGTAATGGAGGTTCAAATGGTGCGATTTCAATTTCAACTGATAATTCTGGTGTATTAACCTATAACTGGTCACCAAGTCAAATAAATTCATCTACGGTTTCTGGCTTGTCTGTTGGCATCTATTCAGTTCAAGTAGCGAATAATGATGGTTGTACAGCAGATACTACTATTGCCATAACGCAACCTCTTCCTTTAACAGTTGCTCAAATTGATTCTGTTGGTTCAGAATGTCAAGAATTCAATGGTAGTTTAACAGTTACAGCTCAAGGAGGTTTACCAGGATATTCTTATATTTGGGAAACTGGAGAATCAGGTGCTGTTGCAAATAATATTGATGCTGGAAATCATACTGTTCAAGTTACTGATGCAGCAGGATGTGTTGTCTCTGCAACATTTGATTTGGGATGTACTGAATTAATTCCTGTTGTAATAAATCAATTTTTATCACCTAATGCTGATGGTAAAAATGACCTTTGGGTAATTGAGTATTTAGCATCTCAATATCCCGATATTCAGGTTACTGTTTATAATAGATGGGGAAGTGTTGTATTCGAAGCACAACCATATCAAAATGATTGGAACGGTCACTATAAGGGCACAGCACCAAATTCATTACCTGCATCCACTTATTTTTATGTAATTGATACCAATAAAAAATCACAAGATCCTTATACAGGATACCTAGAAATTCAACCTTAATAGATATGATGAGGACGATTAATTTAATAGCAATAATTTGTTTATCTGCGCTTCCTTTAATGGCTCAGCAAGATGCGCAAACATCAATGTATTTTTTCAATCCATTGCAATTTAATGCTGGATATGCCGGAAGCACTAATAATTTAACGATCACTGGAGTTACCCGCGCACAATGGGTAGGATGGGAAGGTGCACCAAAAACACAGTTCTTTTCAATTCATGCTCCAATTGCCCAAAAGCATATTGGGGTAGGAGGAAATTTAAGTTATGATCGCATTGGATCTCGATCTGGAGTGAATGCCATGGGAACTTTTGCATACCATATTCAATTAGATAAAGAGGATATGCGTTTGTCTTTAGGAGCATCAGCAGGAATTCAACAAAATCAATACAATTTTTCAGGCTTAAATGTAACGGACAATACAGATCCAAACTTTTTACAATCAAATTCTACTGTTAAAGCTAATTTTGGTTTTGGAGCATATTTATATGCAAAGCGTTTTTATGCTGGTTTATCAGTGCCTCAACTTGTAAAAAGATCTATAGATAATAATACAGGTAACTCAAGAGCTCAGCGTCATTTATATGCTATGGCCGGATATGTTCATAAAGTAAATAGTGTACTTGATATTAAACCTTCCTTACTCTTGAAATATACCGCTAATGGTCCGCTTATTCTTGATTTGAATATATCAGCTCATTTATACAATCAAATTTGGTTTGGTGTACTTTATCGAATTAGCGATGCTGTTGGATTTAATGCTTCCTATCAAGTAAAAGACTTCTGTATGATTGGTTATGCATATGATTTTCCAGTTAATGGAAAATTAGTTAATCAATGGGGAAGTCACGAGTTCATGTTGAGATTCGATATAAGAACAAAAAATAACGCTTTTTTAAGTCCAAGATATTTTTAAGATGAAAATACTATTTTCCTTTATTTCAACCGTATTTATTTCAGCTTTAAGTTTTTCTCAAAGTTATAAAGCGGATTACGCAAGCAAGTTGTCTGGCGAATTAAAGTATGCAGATGCATTTCCAGTTTGGGATGAATTGGCAAGTTCTTTTATTAACCCAAAGAAAAATTCCAAAAAGCTTGGTGATTGGTCTTATGTAGCGAAAGCAGCCGAATCTGCTTATTACAGTGAGCAATATGATCGATCTTTATATTGGAATCAAGTAATGATCAATAAAAATGAAGCTAAAGAAATTGATTTTCTAAATGCTTTAAATTTGCTTTGTATGACCAAACAATATGCAAGATTAAATAATTTAGCAGATACTGCATTGATGCGTTTTCCTAATGATAAAAATTTGATATCATTTAAAAAAAACATTGAAACAATTAATTTTAGGTCAACTTTTAAAACGGATTATACGATTAAATTATATAAACAAGCAAATAAAGCGGAAGAATTCGGAGCTGTTCCTTATAAAAGTGGAATCTTATATGTTTCAACTGGATACACACATGGTGCTCGTTCAAGAGAATATGATAGAACAAATCAAAATTTTACTGAGTTAGCTTATTTCGATGCTAATCCTGATAAAGTTAAACCTAAATTTTATGAAAAACCTTTTTGGATAGAATTCTTTTATAAAGGTAAAATAAGAGATTTTAATCAAAAACCTGTTCATGATGGTCCAATATCATTTAATGTAGATAAATCTTTAGCCTTTGTTACGACCAATCAAAATGAAATTGATTCTGTTGGAAGAATTAAATATTCAAAATTAAAAATTGCTGTTTATCAAATTTCCGGTGATACTTGGACTGAAATTGATTTTCCATTTAATGATAAATCTTATTCTTCAGGACATGCTACCATGGATTCTACTGGTGCTGTTTATTTTGTTTCAAATCGTCCTGGTAGTATTCCTTATACAGCAGGAGGAAAGGTTTATAGTTCTGACATTTATAAAACTACCTATATTGATGGTGAATGGTCTGATGTAGTTCGATTAGGGGACAATATTAACAGTTCAGGTGATGAATCTTTTCCATTCATTTCTTCTAAAGGTATTTTGTATTTTTCCTCTAATGGATGGTATGGATTAGGCGGTTTAGATATATACGCTACAGAATTTGATGATGAAACACCTACGCATCTTGGAGTTCCTTTGAACTCTAACAGTGACGATTTTGCTTATTATGTAAATGAAGAATCTGCAAAAGGATATTTTTCCTCAAATAGAGAAAATTGGGTGGATCAAATTTATTCTTTTGATGCACCTGTATATGAAGCACAGCTATTGGTGAATTTAAAGTCATGCAAAGGAACACCCATGAAAGGCCAAAAAGTTTATATTTTAGATATCAAGAAAAAGAAGATTGAAGCCCTAAAAACAAATGCAAAGGGTGAGACAGCTACTTATACACTGAATAAAGGCAGAAAGTATAAAATATTTTTCAAGGGTGATGATGTGAATGCTGCAGATTCTGCTTTTTTTACTGCAGAAAACGAAGGTGAATTTAAAATTGATTTAACATCTTATTTTAAGAAAAATGTAAGTAAATTAATAGCTCAAGATGAAACAGGTCAAAGTTTAACTGGTGTTATGATGAATTTATATAAGCATGACGGCACGATTTATAAATATCTTACAGATGACAATGGTTCTTATTCCTGGAGAAATGAAGGTGATAATTTGATTGATTCTGTTAGAATGAATCTAATAAATCATGAAGATGGACACTTAATAATTTCAAATTCATTAACTGGTAATTGTGTAGATACTATTGCATTACCGGTTCAAATGAAAACCAAAATGGGAGATGAATTTATTCGTTTAGATATGGTTCTTTATAATTTTGATAAATCTACACTGCGTCCAGAAGGAATGCTTGAATTAGATAAATTGGTAACCTACATGAAAGAAAGACCGGAATTGCGAGTTGAATTATCTTCGCATACAGATTCTAGAGGTTCTTTTGAATACAATACTAGATTATCCAACAGTCGTTCTCAAAGTTGTGTTGATTATATTATAAGTAAAGGAATTAGTAAAGAAATGATTGTCGCAAAAGGTTATGGCGAAACAAAACTTTTAAATAATTGTTCAGATGATATTCCATGTTCTGAAATAGATCATCAAGCTAATCGTAGAACTGAATTGAAATTGTTGACACCAACAAATGAGGAGTTAAATAATAATTCATTAGAACATTAGTCTAATAATGTTACTTCAAAAGGCGCTAATAGCGCCTTTTTTTTGATTATTTATTTCAAAAAACAAACTTTTAAGTAATTGATATAATGATAAATACAGTCATTATTTAAAAATTTAGTTTGAATTATTACCTAAAAATGAAACTCTTTTTGCTTGCATGCCGTATCAGTGCATAGTTAATTTATTTATAATGACAATTTATATGCAATCACTAAGAACCAAAACTATTCATCAGGCACAATTAAAATTATCCAAGCATCGTGAACTAGGTGAATTAAGCAATCTAAATGTATTTGAAGTAGCTGATTTATTAGATAAGATAAGAAAAGCTAATACTAAAGAAGTAGAGGAAAATTCTCTTTTCTTTTCAGTAAATATGAATTAATTCATAATTGCTGCAGATCCTATCAAATCATCTCCAATATACCAAGCAGCAAATTGTCCAGGCGTAATTCCTTTTTCTTTTTCAGAGAAAAATAAAAAATAACCCTCTTCTTTTTTGATTAAAATGGCAGGCCTAAGTGCTTGTCTGTAGCGAATTCGAACATCAAATTGAACTCCATTTTCTAGATTGAACTTAAGTTCAGGTCGCAACCAATTCATACTTGAAGCTTCAAGTTTCAATGCGTATTTATTTAATCCAGGGTGTTGGTCGGTCTGACCAGTGTATACCAGATTGTTTTCTGTATCTGTAGCGATAACAAAACTTGGTAATGGTCTTCCTCCAACATGCAATCCTTTTCTTTGACCTATGGTATAAAAATGCGCTCCTTGATGTTCTGCAACCTTTATCCCCATATTAGGTTCATATTTATAAGCTTCTGAAAGTGCTACTACATTTTCTAAAATAGGAGTGATTGCATTATAGGCTTTGTATTGCTCTTCTGTTGGTGATACTTCTAGAACATTCCCTGCCTTGGCCTTAAGTTTTTGCTGTAAAAATTCAGGCAAACTAATCTTCCCTACAAAACACAAACCTTGCGAATCTTTTTTATCTGCAGTAACTAAGTTTAGTTTTTTTGCGATTTCACGAACCTTAGATTTTTCTAAATTACCTATCGGAAATAAAGCTTTTGCTAATTGCTCTTGTCTAATTTGACATAAGAAATAAGATTGATCTTTTGTCTTGTCTATTCCAGACAATAAGGAGTATGTTCCATCCTCATTAGTTTTTTTTCTGCAATAATGTCCTGTTGCAACATAATCAGCTCCTAAGTCCATAGCGGCTTTAAGAAAAACATCAAATTTAATTTCCCTATTACACAGCACATCAGGATTGGGTGTCGTACCATTCTCATATGCAGTAAACATATAATCAATGATTCTTTCTTTATATTCAGCACTTAAATCGATCACTTGAAACGGAATCCCTAATTGATTGGCAATAAGCAGTGCATCGTTAGAATCATCAATCCAGGGACATTCATCAGAGAGTGTAACAGATTCGTCATGCCAATTTCGCATAAACATTCCTATCACCTCATATCCTTCTTGAATCAATTGATATGCTGCAACACTTGAATCTACACCACCTGAAAGTCCAACTACAACCCTTTTCATACTGCAAAGGTATTAATAATGGAAGTAATAGAAAGAGGGAAAGGCTCTTATTTTGAAATCTTGTTGTGTATGGCTTGGACACATTTAGCGCCATCAATAGCAGCAGAAACAATTCCTCCAGCATAGCCAGCCCCTTCTGCACACGGATATAAACCACTGATGTCAACATGTTCCATTGTTTCATGATTTCGAGGAATTAATACTGGGGAAGATGTCCTAGATTCTGGAGCATGTACTATTGCTTGTTGACTGATAAATCCGGGCATTTTCTTATCAAATTCATTAAATCCTTTTCTTAATCGATCTACTACAAAAGTTGGAAAGATATCATCCATTTCGACACTTGTTAGTCCAATATAATAAGAACTTTCAGGGAAATGAGTTGATTTTTTTCGATCAATAAAATCTTTTAATGTTTGTGCAGGAACTTTCTGATTTTTGCCAGCTGAAGACCATGATTTTTCCTCTATCATTTTTTGAAACTCAAGACAAACCAGGGGATTCGTTTTAAAATTGGGAAAATCACTCGGATCAATACTTACTACAATTCCAGCATTTGCATAAGGATTATTGCGCTTGGAGGGCGACCAACCATTGGTGACAACTTCGCCGTCACTTGTGGCGCAAGGTGCAATAATTCCTCCAGGGCACATACAAAAAGAATAAACTCCTCGTCCATCTATTTGACTTACTAAACTATAGGAAGCTGGAGGTAATAATTCACCACTTAATTGATTGTGGTACTGAAGTTGGTCTATATAGGATTGTTGATGTTCAACACGAACTCCTACGGCAAATGGTTTCGCTTCAATTCTTATCTTATGTTTTTGAAGTAGATAAAAAATATCTCTTGCGGAGTGACCTGTAGCCAAAATAAGGGCGTCAGTATCAATCCACTTAGTAGCGTTAATCTCAAAGCTTTTTATTCTCTTTGATTCAACTTTTAAATCGGTTAATTTAGATTCAAAATGAACCTCACCACCTTTTTCGATAATAAATTGTCTTATTTTTTCAATAATTTGTGGTAATTTATTTGTTCCAATATGAGGGTGCGCTTCGACTAAAATATTTTCATTCGCTCCAAAATAAACGAGCAATTGCAATATCCGATCTACATCACCTCTTTTTTTGGATCTTGTATACAATTTTCCATCTGAATAGGTTCCGGCGCCTCCTTCACCAAAGCAATAATTAGATTCTGGATTCACTATTCCTTCTTTGTTCAATATGGCTAGGTCTCTTCGTCTTGCTCGAACTTCTTTTCCCCTCTCAAAAAGCACAGGTTTTAATCCTAATAAAAGGCATTCTAAAGCTGCAAAAAGTCCGGCGGGTCCAGCACCAATTATGTGAATAGACATTTCTTTTTTTACATTTTTAAAGTCAAAATCAGGAAGCAGGCTGGGCAGAATCTCTTCAGAAACCTCAAAACTACAATTTACTTTTATAGTTCTATTTCGTGCATCCAAACTTCTTTTTTTCCAACGGAAAAATAATTTTTTCTTTGAAGTATAGTTTAGTTGTTTTTTGATTTCGAGCAGTAGATATGATTCATCCAAAGCTTGTTCAGGAGAACAGGTAAAAGTAACAAGTTGCATCATCCTTCAAAGATAATGGAAACTGACCATACCTTATTAAAAAGAGAATTAATGGGTTTGGCAACGAAAGTATTGTCTTGAATAAAACTATTAGATATTCCTTGAGAATATTTTAATTCAATTCCAAACTTAAAATATGGAGCGAAAAATTCAACGCCGCCTCCAATTTGACCTTGATAATCATTTCTTTTAATTTTTACATACGGATCGATATAATTTTGAGATGCTTTCTCTTGTGACTGAAGATCAAGTGAATATTGAGCTCCAAGAAGGGCATAGGCAGTGAAATTATTATATCTTTTGGTTCTAAATTGTAACATTAAAGGAAAATCTAGATTGGTTGAATTCACCCTTTCTTCATTTGTTTTATCCTTACCACCATTAGGGTCTAAAAAGCTATAAGTTAAAAGTCGCTCTTGGAAGGAAAGGGTAGGAATAAAACGCAATCTTAAAACCGGTGTCCCCAAGCGCATAGTGGTTAAAATGCCTAGTTGTCCTCCTGGTTGACCTTCATTGGATAAAGTTTTTAATCCATATTTTGCATAAGCATCTACATCTTGATAAACAGTAAAATCTGCTTTGTTATAACCTAACATAAAACCAAAATGAAATAATCTCTTATCAAAATTCTTGTATCTTTCTTGCCTAAATCGCTGACTATTAGCCATTATTGGCACTAATATCAATAAGAGGAAATACAAATATTTTTTCATATCTATTTTGAAAACGATAACCTAACTTGAAAGTTGCAATTTTATTTTATTCCACTATAGATGGAAGCTATACCACCGCTAACCAATTTGGATTTAACCTCTCTATAACCTAAATTTTTCAAGATATCCTCAAATTCTTTTCCTTCAGGAAATGCAGCCACACTTTCAGGCAGATAACTATAAGCTTTTGCGTCTTTGGAGATTCTTTTTCCGAAAAATGGTATAAAATATTTTGAGTAAAAAGTAAATAATTGTTTAATCGGAAAGTGTTTTGGTTTTGAAAATTCTAAAATGACAATTTTACCATCTTTTCGAACCACCCTAAGCATTTCAGATAAACCTTTTTCCAAATTTTCAAAATTCCTTACGCCAAAACCAACTGTTAAAGCATCAAAATAATCAGTTTCAAAAGGAATACTCTCAGAATCACCCAGTTGCATATTAATGATGTGGTCTATTTTCTTGTGATTCATTTTCTTTTTACCAACCTCTAACATACCTGATGAAATATCAAGTCCAACAATTTCAGTAGGATTTAATTTTAGGGCAGCAATGGCAAAGTCACCTGTACCCGTTGCAATATCCAGGATTTTTTTTGGTTCTATTTCTTTTAATTGACGAATTGCTTTTCTTCTCCAAATATGATCTATTCCTAAAGATAAAAAGTGATTCAGAAAATCGTAGTTAACTGAAATGTTATTAAACATTTCAG
>CANJQZ010000039.1 GCA_947476515.1 Flavobacteriales bacterium | reverse complement strand
GAACCAATTGAAAAAGAAAAGAAAACGAAAATCAAGGTTAAATTGAATGATGGTAAGGAGAGAGAAATTAATTTTATGATTTCTACTTCTTTCTGGAGTGCTGACGGTCATCCAGTTTCGGCAACAGAATTTATGGAAAGTCTTTTTGGTAAACTGCCAGAATTATTCAAGGATGAACAAGAATTACGCACTTTGTGGAGCAGTCCATTAACTCGTAAAGTGCTTTTAGCCAAATTAGATGAGTCTGGTTTTAGCAAAGAGGATTTGCAAATGCTCCAAAAGTTAGTTAATATGGACAATAGTGATTTGTACGATGTCTTAGAATATGTCTTTAATGGCGATTTTAAGAGCAAAACCAGAGAAGAGCGTGTTCAGATTGCAGAAGAAACTATTTACGCTATCCTTAACGAAAACCAAAAGGAGTTCATCGCATTTGTTTTAAGCAAATATGTCGAATCTGGCGTTGATGAATTGGATCAAGAAAAACTACCACAATTACTGATTAACAAATACCAATCTTTGGAGGATGCAAAGGAAATTCTGGGCGACGGAGGAGATATCCGAAAACTTTTTATAGAGTTCCAGAAGTATTTGTATCAAGAGGAAGTTGCTTAATCATTTTGACAATGTCAGATATAGAAAAAATTCAAGATCTTCAATTAGAAGGTATTGCAAAAGATATCTTCAATGCGGAATTAAATTTCAATATCTATCTTAAAATCAAGAATGTATGGGAACGATTGAAAGATTTAGATATAAATGAACAAAAACTATTTGTTTATCTTAAGGATTGTGCAGTAGAAAAAACAGTTCTTCATCTTTCTAAATTGTTTGACAATCCACATAAAAAATATCCTACGAGATGCATTGAGGAGGTCATTAGCATTGTTGAGCAAAACCCAGATTGGTTAAAAACACATTTTCTTACTGAAAAACAATGGAGGGATTTTGTGAAATGTAACCAAAAAACCATTCAGATACTTTCAAAATTTGGCGATGTATCTTTGAAAACATTCATTGCAAATCTTAAGGCTTATCTTATCAAGCAAAAAACGGAAGATTTAGAATTAGGTAAATTAAAAGTTTGGCGTGATAAAGTCATAGCACACAATGAAAGTGCCGAAATTAAACCATCATTATCTGATGATGAAGTCCAAGATTTCATCGCCATTTCTAAAGCACTATTTGATTATTTGAATTGCTTCATACAAACTAATGTTTATGTTATAATGAGCATCCAAAAGGACACCTACTTCATTGATAAATTGATTGAACGAACCTTGGAGAAGTAATTTGATCAGTACAACAGATTTTTTTATTCAAAGGAAACCATTGCATAATCATTTAATGAGGACAAACCAGTTTTTATGACTTCAACAACCCTCATTGTATAATACTTATCATTTTCATCTTTGCGAACCACCAAAACTGGAATACCATTTTTCAAAGCGAAATGACATTCATCATACATACCTCTTCCAATAAAGCCATTTAATTCTGAAGCATAAACCACTGAGGTTGTCGCAATTACTTGGTAGTAATTATCTGTTCCAATCATACCATTCAAATGTTGGTTTGGACAAATGACAAACCCATCGAAATGTTCTTTAATGAAAGCATATTCTTCTTCTTCGATGGGCTCGTCATACTTTTTCTTACTGTGTGAGTAGTAGGCACTTTCTCTTTTCATAATTAGTTATTTTTTACTTCCCACTTATTGCGGATCTGAACTCATTAAATCCCCTTACTGATGTCGCTAATGCTGCGAACACCTTTCCAGCAACATATAAGCCGACTATACCAAGTCCGATGTAAACTACCATTTTTATTTGCGGATTTTTATCCAGATATTCTTTAATCTCTTGCAGTTTGATTTCTTCTTTTTGCTTCATCTTCTTTTTGTTTTTTAAGAATATAATAGACTATTACCCCAATTGCAATTCCAGTTGATATGTAGATTGCTATCTTAAGATTTTTGTTCTCTTTACTTAACTCACCGTTTGTATTTTGCAATGATGCTATCGGTGCTGGTATTGGTACCGTTTGTATTTTAGTGAAATCAATCATTTGTTCTAGTTTTTGAGTTAATTACTTTGATTTGATCATTTCCAACATTAACAATGATGAAATCATAAATTGTTGGTTGAGGCTTCTCTTCGTGTTCTTGGTAGTGGGTGAACACTCCAAACAAAAAGCCTTTCCCCTTTAAAAATTCTTTGTGAAATGTTTTAAAAGATCTTCTGCCCAGACATTCCATCAAAATCTGATTATTCTTCAATAATGGTCGGTTAATTACCATTAGTTTTTTTCTCAGACTATTGGCTTTTCGATTGTGGTAAGCAATTCGATTTACTGCATTCGCAAATCGTTGATTTTCCCTTGTTTTTACAAATTCCTCTTTAGTTAGCGGATCGATACTTGTTTCCATATATTTGATATTAATTGATTACACTTTTTTATTATTTTCTGTTTTTTTGAATGATAATTCAATACTATCTCAATGCTATTTGAATTCATATTTTTATTGTTAAAAAATAGAAATAAATAATAGAAATATTAATTGATTATTTTTCTTCTATATATCACTTACTATTATAGTTTCGATTTTTTCCATTTTCGTGTCTTGTAAATGAACAACTCACTTCTGATCAAATCAATTTCCCTTTGGTACACTTCCTTGTTGAATTGGAGAGCATAATCTATTACCTTTTCTGCTTTTGCAAACTTCAGTTCACGAAAGGGAATATCGATTTTCTTGAAACCACCTTTGGCTGATAAAAACTTGCATTTAATAGCCTCTAATTTCAAACGATTAACTTTAGACTTACTTAATTGGAAGCATTTTGATACCAATATCAACGCTACTGGAGTTTGCAATTTTGAGTAATAAAGAGGAGAGATCAATTTATTGGTGACATCACTTATAATCACACGCCGACCCCTCCTCTTAAAAATAGAGTATGGTATATTTGCTACAATTGCTTTACTTCGGTTACTCAATATTAAGGCTCTCCAAATTTTGTAACTACAATATGTAAAGAGAGTAGCACCAAGAAACCCTCGAAATTTTTTAAGTTGCTTTTCGGACAATATAAAGTAGAAGTAATCTTCGAACCCATACTGGTCAAGAATATTTGAAAATGACTTCAGATTGACCAATTTATTGTATTGGTTGATCCAAATCCAATTTAATTCAACAAGATTATCGAAATGTTTTTGAACGGTTTTTCCACTTTTGATCGAACACATTTTCCCTACCTTGTCGAGTACATTGTCGTCCTTAAAAAAATTACCTTCTACAAACAGAAATTTAAGTGCTATAAATACAGATGCTGTATTTTCCAAATTCTCCTTTAGAATGAAGGAGCAAAAACGCAATGGAATCTTCATCATTTACGCTTGTTAAATGATGGAATATGTTTGGGAGCATCTAGGACTTCTTGAAGTCTATAAAGGATCTTACCATCCCCCATAGAGTATTTTTTCAAGTAACCTTTTTTTGTCCAATTATGAACAGTTGAAATATCGCACTTTAGAATATCTGCTACTTCTTCTCTCGAAACAAATTCAATAATTTGTTTTTTAGCTATTGTGCTAGTAATATTAATTATCAAATCTTCCAACCTTTGGAATCGATTCGTAAATTCTTCTGGGGAAAGATTATGTAAGATCGTAGAATTAAGCATATGCTTTTTTTCTACAAATTAAGTCAAATGAACATCCGTTTTAAGTTAAAACTATTGGGGAAAAGTTGGGGAAAAGTTGGGGCTATTTTACATTACAAACTTTCTATTTATTATATGCCTTAAACATTTCTCGCAATGGCTTGGAGTTTCTTTCGTAATAAGATGATTTATTCATTTTAGGTGGATTTGGCTTATCAAAAGTGTCAAAATAATTATCCGTTATAAACCGTATATAATTTTTTTGCTTGAAATTAAATTCAATTCCAGATGACTCTTTCTGTGTCATTTCGTGAAGAAAATGAAAGAAAAGAATGTACTTTGGCTTTCCATTTTTTAATTGATACTCTTCTTCTAGTAACTTGAAAAATTTGAAGCATTTTTCATTCCAGTCAGAAGGATTATACACACATTCTGCGTCAATTATCACTCCATTTAGAAAATTATAGTACTCATAGTAAGTTTCAAATTGAACTTCTGGACTTTGAGATTTACAATTATAGGGAGAAAATAGACTATTTTGAGATGAATAATCAACTTCATAGCCATTGATTTTGTGCCTTTTGTATAATTCCTTAAATCGTTCAAGTCGTTCATTACTAATTGATATATCCCAGTGCTCAAGTGAGATATAAAGCACACTTGGCACCTCTAAAAAAAGAATATTATAAAGTTGTTTCACTTCATTGTTCAACAAGTCAATTTTAAACTCTGACCTATTATATCTTGTAATAAAAGTATCAATTAAGCGATTAGTTTCATCGTGAACTATCTGATGGAAATACTCTTTTTGAGTATTCTTTATTCTTTGTTGGTCATCTTCATTGAAATCTGAATAAGCAACAATTATGATATTGTCATCTTTATTTTCTTTACAATAGTTGGTACAATCCAATGTTACCTTTCCTTTATGCCAATCATTAAAAGTGTTCATTTTCATTTATTTAAAAAATCGTATATATCTAGTGCTGCTTGAATATTGTTCTTATGATCATAATCACCAAGCATTCTATCTGAAGTGTGTCCAGTATAATATCTAATCATATTATCTGGCATTGTAAGTCTTTTGTTTGAAACATAAGATCTGCGACCTATATGCGATGTTACTAATTCAAATTTCGGATAGAAACCTATTACTTTCCTTTTTAATTTGGTAATTGGATCCACAATTGTTTTAGCACCTTCAATTATTTCAGTAATCCCAGCCTTTTGACAAACCTTTTTGATGTATTTGTTATAATTTACATCACTTATTGATCTCGGAAAATCTCCATTCCTTTTTTCTAAAATTTTTAGAACCCTTGTATCTAGTGTAATAGCCATTTCCTTTTTCGTTTTTATTTGTGTAAACAGAAGTATAAAAAGAACATTGCCGTTTTTATGCTTAAATTCTTTAATCATACTTTTTTTAAAATTTTGAAAGTCAGAAACTCTCTGAGCAGTTTCATAACTAATTAAAAGCCAATCTCTAGCATTATCTAGATAGTCAGCAGTTAATTCTGTGTTCTCAATTTTTTCAAGTTCCATAGGATTAAGCGTTATATAGTCATTCTTTATTCTCTCAATTTTGAATCCCTCAAACTGACGATTTACCGCTATTCCATTTCGTTCAGCGTGTCTTGATATTACCTTAACATAATTTAAAACATCAGAAATATAGCGTATGGAGTATTCCATTTTTACGCCATATTCTTCCAATTTACTTCGAAAATCGTGATTGATTTCCGTTAACAAATAGTGTTTTCCAGCCCATTTTTCAAAATTCTCAAGTAATCTTTTGAAGGTTGTGATTTTCTTGTGTGTTGTTTTTTTGATCTCAGAAACCTTAATAATTAAGTAGTATTCAAAATATCCAGTTAGATCAATTGGCAGATCATATGGATTAGAAGTTCCTTTCTCAACAAAGCGTCTTATCCATTCACCGTCAATACTCAACCCTTGCTTTATTGAATTATGAAAATAATCCATAAGATTGGTTCTCAATTGATTCATTTGTTGAACAACAGAAACTAATTCATCACTTTTTTGAGGCTTTAATGGTGCTTGTTTTTTTGCACTCCATTCTGATGGATCAATAAAAATTTTGGTTTTGGCTTTGAGATCATATTGCCTACCATTTCGAAACCGAATATAAATCGGTACGAGGTCACCTTTGGTTGATTGAATTAGAAAATTGATTGTCGCCATATTTAAATTATTTAGCCCACATTTAGCCCACAAACTTACAATTTATTTCAATAACATTCAATCTATTTCAATACAAAGATTAAAAAAATACTTCTCAAAGCATTGATTTATAAGGTATTTTAGAGATTTTTTGAGGGTTACATAAATTACTTAAATTGAATAGATTAGAACCCCTCCGACTCCACAAAGAAATCCTCAACGAAAGTTGGGGATTTTTTATTTATAACGATTTGGGTGAGAAGTTTATATCGAGCGATGCTTTTGCTGAGTCGAGATAAACCCCTCAACTCCCACGATTAAATCCTCAACGAAAGTTGGGGATTATTACCACCTACTTGGTCGAGGCTTGTTTTAATACTATTCGATATTGATAATATTTTGTATAATTGATTAATAGCATGTTGAAATTTCTTAACACTTTGACAAAGAGTTAAATACACTCTGAATTATTAATTCTTTAAAAATAGAAATATGAAAAAAATAACTAAAATATTTATCTTAACATCATTATTTCACTTTCAATGTATAGCTCAATGTTGGAAATCAATAAGTACTAATGCAGATACAAACTCTCTCATTTACGCTATTAGAGATGATCATACCTTGTGGGATTTTACATCAAATGCAGTGGGTGTGCAAATTGGAAATCAAAATATTTGGGAAAAATGTATTAGTTCAGGAACTGGCTCTACTTTCTTACTTGCTCAAGATAGCACCTTATGGGGATGGGGGCCTTATAATTATGATGGGGAGTTGGGAATTGGACACACAAATCCACAAGCAACAATAATTCAATTAAATAACTCAAAATGGATTGATTTGTCTTCAAGCAATGGAATGACAACTGCAATTAGGGATGATGGCACGATGTGGTTTTGGGGCCGTTTACAACCGAATAATTACTTTTTAACACCAATTCAGGTTGGTTTGGCCAACGACTGGTTAGATATTCAATCATCTTGGGATCAAGTATTAGCATTAAAAAACAATGGCACAATTTGGATTGGAACAGCAGCTGGTTCTTTTACGCAAATTGGTTCTGACATTGATTGGAAATATATTTGGACTGAAGGGGGAGAATGGTGGGGAATTAAAAACAACGGCACCTTGTGGTATAATGGATTTCAAGTTGGGAATGATAATAATTGGCAATCCATATCAGGGACTGTCTTTTCAGGAACTTACGGAATTAAAACAAACGGGACGCTTTGGTATTGGCCTTATTACATTCAGTCAAGCGCAACCTTTAATCCACTGGCTACACCAACTCAAATAAGTAATTTTTCTACATACAACAGTATTTCTTTTCGCACAAGCGGTTTTATACCTTCTGGTTATTTTTGTATTCATGATAATGATAAATTATGGTTGGATATGTATACGCTTGATGCTTCTTGTACTTCTGCTAATATCGAAAACAATGAGAATGTACAGGATAATTCTCTAATCGTAGTTCCAAATCCTATTCAGGATCAAATGACCATATATGGATTAGAAGACTTAAAGAAAATTGAGTCATTAAGTATTAAAGACATTAATGGAAAATTAGTAAAACAGTTGGATATAAATGAATCTAGTTTCTCATTATCTAACCTAAAAACAGGAATATATTTCTTAGAAATAGATATAGATAAAGTACGAGAGGTAATAAAATTGATAAAAGAATAATTCTTTCATTTAATTCTTAACTCATACGCTTTTATACTAGAAGAATATTGGGTAATTTTTTATTAAATAATAGGTCACTGTTGGACACAAAGAAATCCTCAACGAAAGTTGGGGATTTTTTTGATATAATTTTTTGGCCAATTAAATAATTAGTTGCTTGATGTAAATTCTTCTGAAATCATCCATTTTTCTCGCAGACGGAAGGCAGGAATCGTTTGCCTTTTGGCTTTATTGGCTGCAAAATTTGGTATTACTCCTTTTTGAGACGCCCAAAGTGCAAGTGGAATTATTTTTTTTGATGCAAGTATGCTTATTCTTTTGTGCATAGATTCTTGCAATAGTAGCGCAAACAAATCGGTGAAACCACCAAATTTAATTGTTGACTGGTACTGTGTAAATAGCGGATAGTATTCAGTATGTTTACTTTTATTTTGAATAATAATTGGCGGGAAACCCAAATTCATTAACTGCAGATTAATAAGCACTCTACCCATTCGCCCATTTCCATCAACAAAGGGGTGAATGGTTTCAAACTCTGCGTGGAAATGTGCGACGGCATCTAAAAAATAACTGATTTTATTCTGGTTATAATTATCAACAAGTTCTTGCATAAGTGTAGGAACAAACTGTGGATTTACTCCTAAGTGATTGCCAACACGCACCCATTCTTTGCCAACTCTAAATCGACCGGAAATATTATCGTCTATGTTAGTAAGCAAAGTTTTATGAAAGCTTAAAATGTGTTTAATGTGGAGTAAGGAAAAGTTTTTTTCTAATAAGGATTCGGTAATATTGGCCAAATTTTTGGCTTCATAAACTTCCCGGACATTTACTTTTCGATCTATACTTCCCCCTGCAAGGATTTTTTCTGTATCTTCCAAAGAAAGGGTTGAATTTTCGATAGCGTTCGAGTTATAAACCAACTCAGGAATTTCGGCTAGGGTTATTTCCTTTAATATTGATTCATTTCCCTTTGCTAAATTTAAATATTGACCGTGCAATATCTGAATTTTATCTTTTGTGGTCTGGTTGATCATTATTTAGAGGTTATATTTATCGTGAAAATATATTCAAATATACAATTTTTCACGGTAAATAAAGTGATTTAATACAGAAAATTCTATCGAATAATTTTGGTTATTGATGGCTCAATATTCATTTCTATGATTCGAACTGAATTATTAAAAAGATCAAAATCTATTTAATAATCTTCACAGTTTCTTTACCTTTTAAATTGGTCACTTGAAGAAAATAAATGCCTTTAAGCAAATGATTTGTTTCTAAGTTGAATTCTTTGCCAGAGATCTCATTTACGCTCATTAATGATCCATTCGCTTGGAACAGTTCTATTTTTTGCATCTGAATTTCACTGGAAATGGTGATTTGATCTACAAAAGGATTATAGATTAAAAAGTCTATTAAAACTTAAAAATCACAACTTAACAATTTGTTTTTGAATAAAATAATCCAAACCTGAAACTTGAAAAGAATACACACCATGACGCAATTCACTTAAATCAACCTGATTCAAACCTTTTACTAATTTGCTTTGAAGGACAATTTCCCCTAAAACATTGTATACCTTAAAATCTGAGTTTTCCAAATAACCACATTGTATTGTTACATTGTCAACTACAGGATTAGGATATATTTTAATCGGGGAATCCAAAAAACTCAGGGCATATTCCTTAACTGTAAATTGATTGTAATTTGATACATTTAACTTAATCCAACCCAGGTGATTAACCCCTTCAATTTTCTTTCGAAACCCGATGTAATGGTCACCAGATATCCATGAATCCATGGAATGATAACTGATAAAACTGGGGTAATTACCATAGGCATAATAGGCTATGTTTGTTAGCGTCTGTTGATTGCATTGCCCCATCCAAACGGTGTCATTATATTCAAGTTCTTTTACTAGTGAAAATATTGCAGGATAATACACAATTTGACCTGAAAAAACAGATCCTATTGTATCTATAACATTGGTATCTATAGCAAAGTAACTGCTGTCTGATGAACTTAATGAAATTTCATTATTTCCTCCTAACCCCCCCATATAACATGAAGTGGTTAGCGTAAAATCAGTGACATTATTTTGATCAACATCGAGAGTATAGGATTTTGTGGCACACCCAAAAGGAGTATAGGAAGAAACTGCAGTGTCTACTATATCATAGACATTCATATAGATTAAGGAAGGGTTAATTTCTATCGACTCCGACTGGGAAAAGTTAAGGAATGATATAAATAAGAAGGCAGGCACGATTATTAATTTTATACGAACGGTATATGCATAATAATAAAAAGACATTATAATTAACTTGATTAGACTCATCTTCTTCTTTTTTTGTATGAATGTTAACACTCTACTTTTAATCTTTATATCTATCCCAACCGCTGGTGCTTTTTTTTTATATTATTAAAATTATTCTAATGAACAATTTTTACGCGTGAAGCATGAATATACCCCTTAAAGCTAACTCCATCGTAATCAAAATCAACTTTGAACCAATTTATATCTGGAGATCGATAGAAATAAAAACACTCTTCTGTAGTCATCGGCTCTAATTTTCCAACAATAGAGGACTTTACATTCATTTGAGAACGCACATTAACATATCCATCAGGATCAATAATTTTTCCAATTTTAGGTAAAATAATTTTTTTAGTAGATTTTGGTGTTCCCTCTGGATGTATGCCGGTGATAACCCAATCTAAACAGCTGTAATTATATGAACCTTCATTGCATAAGTGATGCATATAAATCATGTCTATAACTAAATTTTTGTTCGCATAATCCTCGATTGATTCTAGAGAAATCCCCTCATAAAAACCGGGTAAACTGACCGTTTGATTACTTGTTAGATTTAATTCTCTATTATTTGAAAGATCAGTAAATATATACCCTCCAATTTGAGATTCATTATCGAGTCGAACAAAATTAACAGACATTCTTTTTACTTGTCCAATTGACTGCGAATAAAGATTCTTTGAACTTAAAAGAATCAAACTAAAAATCGAAAGTATTACGCTTAATTTTTTCATAAACAAGATAATTTAATATATTTAAAATTATCAATAAAATGTAATAATTCATATTAATTCAACCATTTAGTTTTTCTTGAAAAATAATATTACTTATATATTCTGTTTATTGTGAAGAACTTCATACTATTGAACTAGACAATTACATTAGAATTCCTTAGTTTCGAACTCTAAATAGGAATTTTATAAACTATCCAATAGATTCAAAAAATAGTAATTTTACACTGTTGTAATAATTAAAGAATAACCAACAAAATGCGCCTCAATAAATTTATTAGTGAAAGTGGATTGTGTTCAAGACGCGAGGCAGATCGGTTTATTGAGCGCGGATTGGTATTGATCAACAAGCGCAAAGCTGTCATTGGTGACCAAGTAAAAATTGGCGACAAAGTTTGTGTTAATGGTCAACATCTAGAGCCTAGAGAAGGAGATGACATTGTATTTATTGCCTTAAATAAACCCGTTGGGGTTACTTCCACTACTGAGGAGAATGTCCACGATAATATTGTACAATTTGTCAATCATAGTAAAAGAATTTTTCCTGTCGGACGACTGGATAAAGATTCTCAAGGACTTATCTTCCTGACGAATGATGGAGATGTGATCAATAAGATATTAAGGGCTGGAAATAAACATGAAAAAGAATATTTAGTCACTGTAAACAAACCATTGACTACCTCGATGATTGCCTCCATGTCAAAAGGCGTTCCTATTTTGGGCGTTAACACCAAGAAATGTAAAATCATTCAGGAAGGAACAAATGTCTTTCGAATTACCTTAATTCAAGGTTTAAACAGGCAAATCCGGCGGATGTGCGAGCACTTTGATTATGAAGTACTCAAGTTGGAACGGGTACGCATTATGAATATAGGATTGCAAGGACTTCCTCTGGGAGAATGGAGAGATTTGACCGATAAAGAATTGGAAGTAATTTATGACTTAATTGAAGACTCCAGTAATGAAGAGGTGAAGAAAACTGCTAAAAAACCTAGCGTTAAAAAAGCTACTGCATCTTCGGGAAACAATCGAACTACAAAGGCCTATACACCAAATTCAGCAAGTAGTAAATTTGGTAGATCCCCTAAAAAGAATGACAGTAGACCTGGAGTAAAGAAAAACATTTCACGCAAACCAAAGTCACGCTGAAATTCAATGAATTAGTCACCCATTGCATCCCATAGATAAGTAGCAACAGGAACATCACATGGATGTCCCATATAGCCATTAGATTTATAGACTAACTTCTTTGGATCGTCAGTGCCTTCAATCATTTCTTTTCCGTACATGATGATAACATTTTCCATGTCTCCTTCTTCAGAAATGAAACAATAGTAATTCCCATCAGGATTTAAAGAGCAAATGAAATCAGGTGAATCACAAGCGTGAATTGCATCAGACTCCATATCCATGTGTATTGTAATAGTGGAGTCAGTTCTATCCATAATTTGAAAATAAGGATTGCCGTAATCTTTATTTAAATAGTTTTGACTGAAGGAATTGTAAGAAATTAGAACTCCAAGAAATAATAATAAAGAACTAAATTTCAACATAACATAACATAAGATAATTACAAAAGCAATAAATCATAAACCGTTAACTGCTTTACGATTGGTTAAATCTAAAAATGCTTCAGCATATTTTTCTTTAAATTTCTTCTCTCTATTTGATAAATCTAGCTGAGAAAGTGTTGCCATAATTGCTTCAGCTTCTGTAGTTTTTCTCAATGCGAAG
>CANJQZ010000038.1 GCA_947476515.1 Flavobacteriales bacterium | reverse complement strand
CTCCCGGGATCACGCGTCCATTTAGACGCGTAATCCTGAATTTCTTTAAAGTTGAACAAAAAAAAGCCAGCCGTCGCAAAGCGGCATGGCTTTAATTATTATGAAGCTAATCCCTCCCGGGATCACGCGTCCATTCAGACGCGTAATCCTGCAAAGTTGAACAAAAAAAAGCCAGTCGTCGCAAAGCGGCATGGCTTTAATTATTATGAAGCTAATCCCTCCCGGGATCACGCGTCCATTCAGACGCGTAATCCTCGCTTGCTTTATGGTGCTTATTTCTTTACTTTTTTTGAGCTAAAAAAAAAGTAACAAAAAAAGGAGCTGACTGTGCAATGCACCTTACTTCGATGGACAAGTATTCTTCTCAACCATGAGTAAGTTCGAAGTATTTTCAATCCCCACCAAATTTGGATGCTAGCGATTGATCTTTCAGATAATCTTAGCATATACCAAATTCAGCGGGTTTCAAAAACCACCTATTGCAAGGTCTAAACTAGAAGCTTACCATTTACAAAAAATAGATTTCCCCTTCTGGAGGATAAAAGGTGGAAGATTCTTATAAGGGACATTTATTAATAATATCCTTCTATAAACCCATTTCTCCGACAAGATTCTTCTGAAGGGCTTCGATTCTTTCCGAATGACTTTCATATCTTCCCAGTACATACATTAATTTTGCAAGCGCCGCCTCTGTGGTCATGTCTTTTCCGCTAAGCACTCCAATTTTTTCAAAAAAGGAGCTGGTCTGATACTGACCTTGTCGCACCGAACCAGAAGAACATTGCGTCACATTTAGAATAATTCCCCCCTCGGCGATATAGTTGCTAATTAAATCAATCATATCTTGATTATTGGGAGCGTTACCAGCGCCGAATGTTTCTATTACAATTCCTTTAAATTGATTTACATTAAACAGGAATTCATATTGTTTAAAAGGAATACTCGGATATATTTTTAACAGTCCAATTCGTGTTTCTAAATTTTTATATACCTGAAGCACTTGATTTTCTTCAATTTTTTGATGTTCAAGATGGTATTCAATGGTAACCCCAGCAACGGCCAACGGTGGATAATTCGGCGAGGAAAACGCCTCAAATTGATTGGCAGAAATTTTCGTACAACGATTTCCTCTATAAAGTGAATACTCAAAGTAGATGGCAACTTCTTGAACAGTTGCCGAACCATCCATGTTTTTTGCTGCAGCAATTTCAACCGCCGCTTTTGCCAAACGCTTTTTAGCTGCTTTCAATTTTATGTTAATCTAAAAGAATTTACAACTCTTTCTATTCTGTCACGGTACACTACTTGGTTGTGCTTCGTAATCCTGAGCAACTTCTAAAGAAATATTTATTGATCCGTTTGAAAGTCTTATCGAAAATCCAAAATCTTCATTTATAAAGAGTTCTTGATAATCACCAATTTTAGGATTAAGTGTCCTTGCAAGTGATGTTACAGCCATCACACTACTTTGATATTGCGTTGTCTTCGTCATAATCTATTGAAATTTTTTACCATACATTTATATAGACCATCATTTTAGGATATAAATAACTCACCCCACAAACAAACCCAAATCCTCTCAAATATCCAACTCTCAGTATCGAAAACAAGAACCAATTCCATCAAAACTAGAAATCATTCTATTTTTTTCTATTTTGTACGTAATTTGATTTTAGTTCATCAATTTTGCGGCGAAATAGAACATTAATTTTGTCACCTAACTTTAAAAATTTATATTATGTCTTTTAATGGAAATGAAGGAGCGATTATCACGCTTGAGAAGGGTTCAGAAATGACTGCAAGATTTCGCAGAACTATTTCAACTGGTGATACTCTTGGGCAATTTATTGGTTCAAATCTGTTGAACCGAATTTTAGCTCAAGAGAACTGTGTTGGTATTAGATTTTACTATGCTCTTGATGAAAACAATAAGAAGAATTTGGTTTGTGTTGGAGTGGATGCAAATGAAAATGATTTATACGAAGGAATAGTAGCTGATGAGTTTCAAAGATGCCCACCTCACAGTTCAAACTCAAATCCATTGAATAGTTAATTTTGGACTTCTGGATTTACATAGTAGTGTTATTTTCAAGTGCCATTCCCCTTGTTTTTCTATTGAAATCAAGGGGTCACTTGTTTTTAAATAGTGAATTTGGAAAATTGATTTCATTTAGATTTTTAACAGATATTCTTTGTTTCCTATTTGAAGTAACCATTGAGAACAGTAATCCTCTATTTCATTTTACTCTTCCTATAAACTTTTACTTAATCTACAATATTTATTCAAAGGTTTTTAATTTAAAGAGTATAGAAACCCCATTATTTTCAGTTGTATTGGGTGTTTTTTGTTACGAATTATATAATAACTCAATATTGGAATCCAATCAAATGATAAACGTAATTAGTTACTTTTTAATTTCAATCTTAGGTTTTGTGATTATCGTTAAAGTCCCATTTAATGATTATATTAAAAATGTAATATTTCCGATAGTGGGATATTATTCAATATTGTTTTTCTATTCGATTTTTGAGGATCAAATAGACAATTCAATTTTTATTTACGATTATATTTTCTATGTTTTTGCTTCTATAACCCTATTCCTTAACCTAATTTTTTCAAGAGCAATATGGCTGAAGAAAGTAATATAGTTTTCATAGCGTCATCTGGAATGACTTTCTCGTTCATGATGATTGTGAGCTTGTATTTGCTTGCAAAAAAGAATCAGAAAATAAAATCCCTCTCCGAAAAACTCATCAAAGAAACCGAAGAGAAAAAGGAACTCGAAAAACTTGAAGTGGCAATTACCACCCAGGAAAAGGAACGAAGCGAAATCGCGCGCTTACTTCATGATGATGTAGGTGCGCGATTATCTTTTGTATTGAGACATCTTACAAATGTGGAGGATAGATCAGAGTTGGGTGAGGCTGATATGAATGAGGTGTCTTTAACGAAGGGTTATGTTGAAGATAGCGTTGAGCAAATTCGTCAGATTACCAAAGGCTTGGTGCCACATTATTTATTGAAGTTTGGTTTGAAGAAAGCTTTGGAAAGAATGTCCAAACAGAAAACGGAATCTTTAATTGAAACGTTTGTTTTTCTTTCAGAAATTCCAAATGATTTAGTCATACCAGATGAAATCAGTATGCATTATTTCTACCTTGCCAGTGAGTTGATGACCAACCTATTGAAGCATAGCTATCCTACTTCGATTGAGATGAGTTTAATCTTAGAGAATGAAGAATTGAAAATGAATATCAAACACGATGGGATTGCATTAACTCAACGTGATTTTAATGTGCTTGCTTCTGAATTAGATAGTTTTGGACTAGAAAACATTAAATATCGATTGAAAGTCATTAAAGGAAAACTTACCTTTAAACGTAATGAAAGTTGCGGGATGATTGAATTGAAAACTAAAATTCACTTAGGAAATGGATGATACTTCTCAGAAAATAAGATTAGCACTTGTTGAAGATTTAGAAATAGTTAGAACGGGTATCGGAAAAATGTTAGCTGAAATCCCAGGTTGTGATTATGTCTTTGAAGCTTCAAACGGACAATACTTTTTAGATCAACTGGCTACCAAACCAATTGACGTTGTTTTGCTCGATTTGGAAATGCCTGTACTCAATGGAATCCAAACGCTTGAAATACTTAAAAAGCAAGAGTCCAAAGTGAAAGTCATCATTCTGACAATGCACAAAGATCTCGATATCGCATTTGAGTTGCTTGCAAGAGGTGCCGATGCCTATCTATTGAAGGAAAGTTCAACACGTGAAATGATCAATGCGATTACAACGGTTTTTCAAGATGGAAAGTACTCTAATCATTTTATGAATGAAGCAGTCATCAATTCCACAGCAACGGATCGAAAGGTTAAAAGTCGGATGAAGCATCTGAAACTAGATGAACGCGATTTAAAAATAATCCGAATGATCTGCGATGGTGTGAAAGGTCAAGAAATAGCCGATGCTGTTTTTACTTCTAAAAAGAACCTAGACCTTATTCGAACGAAACTCATGAAAAAGTTCAATGTCACAACTGCGAATGAACTCATCCGTTTAAGTATTATTAATGGCTTTTATAAGCCAAGGTCGAATGAGGAGATTGAAAGAGAAAAAGAAGATATTCTTTCTGCGAATAGTTTAAGACAACAAGAAAGTTTGTTGGGGAGTTTGGGGTTTTAGCAACTTAATAGATTTTGTACATTCATTTTGGAATTATCAGTCAAGATTAACGGTTATAAAAACCAATGTCTATTTTCCTAACTAGGATTTATTAACTTTTATTAAGTTATTTTAAATCTTTAATTCTTTAGAGATTTTTCATTACTAAAGAGATGTCTCATTTAGAATTCACTAATTAGATTTCTAATTTTTATTTATTATTTAAAGAGGAAAGAGTGATGTTTTTCATTCTGAAATAATATGATTTTTTAGGACTAGAAATAATTCTATTTATTTATAGAATAAAAAATTCTTTGTTTTTCGAACTCCGATGATACTTTCGTAGAAAATTTTTTAGTCATGAAATACATTTATAGTTTAATCTTTGTTTATTTAATTTCAAATAATTCAGTAAGTGCTCAATTAGATTGTTTACCACCTTCAATTAAGGAGTATTATAGACCTTCAGGGTGGATTTATTTTGTTCCAAATACCATAAATTACAATGATCTTTTCATTATTCACAAACATTGTTTTCTTACACATCAGGAAGATTCAATGAAATTAGTACGTAACTGGACAGATGATATTCTAAATTTAAAACATTATCGATATCAACAAACTTATTTAGGCATCGAGGTTGAGGGGTGTGAATTCACGCTCCACACAGATAATGAAGATAATCTAGTTTATGCAAATGGAAAAATATGCCCAAATATTTCCTCTAAATTTAGTACCAGGACAATTTCAGAAAATGAAGCACTGAATATAATTTTAGAATCTTATGGAGATCATATTTTTTCTTGGGAAGATTCGTCTTATGAGGAGTCATATCAAATTGACGAAAACGACCCTAACGCAACAACTTATCCTACTGGTCAACTTTTATTTGCATTAGAAAACGAGTATAATGTCAACTACGAAATGAATCCTAATGACTATCGCTTAGCATGGAAGTTTGAAATGTACAGTATTAATCCTGATATGAACATGGAAATTTATGTAGATGCTTTGAACGGTCAAATTTTCGAAGTTAATGATACCAGAGAATTTGATGGGCTTGCACCAGTTTCAGGATTTGGCAATAAAATTATTGACACTAAACAGCGTGGTTGGCCTTATAATGACCATATTTTACAGACTGATAACTCAGATTTTAATATTAATACCAAATATAACGTTTTTAATAGTTGGTTAACAACAAGTCAAATTTCTGATAGTGATGATAATTGGGGTGTAGATCTGATTAAAGCAACGACTCCTCATTGGATGATTGCGAAAACATGGTCTTATTTTAAATTGAAATTTAATAGGGATGGGATGAATAATAATAATGAAGTAAGGGTTTATGCAGATAAAGAATTTTCTTCATTTAATAATTCCGCCGAGTTATATGGCGCAACATACGATCATAAACTTGGACAGGATTATATTGTATTAGGATATTTTCAAAATGAATTAAATGAAATTATTTATAGTAATGAATTATCAATACTAGCTCATGAATTTACACATGGAATTAATAACTATGAAGGCAAATTAAAATATAAGTTTGAATCCGGTGCTTTAAGCGAATCATTTTCAGATATTTTTGGATTTGTCACACGAAATTGGGAAACAGGCTCTACCGATTGGATTATCGGAATTCCCGAAACCAATAATATGGAAAAACGAAATTTAGAATTACCAAAGCAATATGGCTTACACTACAATAATAATTACATCAATGTACTTGGTCAACCTAATTGTTATTTAGGTGATTATTATTACACCTCAACAAATCTAATTGATTACGGAGGTGTTCATGTAAATAGTGGTGTAATGAATCATTGGTTTTATATTTTAAGCAATGGTAAAACAAGCACAAATGATTTGGGTAATTATTATTCAGTTTTTGGAATAGGAATTGAAAAAAGTGCGGAGTTAACATATTATAACTTTGTTAATAACATGCAGAAACGTTCTAAATATGAAGATGCAATGGAAGGTGCTATTATTGCTTCAAAACTATTATATGGAGAATGCTCCTTAGAACATATAAGCACTCAAAATGCATGGTATGCAGTTGGTTTGGGAACCAATTCGCAATGTGATGAATCTTCTTTAATTGAGTATAACATGAATTTTAATGTTTCACCTAATCCAGTTTTAGACCATCTAGTCATTTCAACTTTAGATAACAACCCTAAAAATGTTATGGTTTTATCTTTTGACGGTACATTAGTCTATCAATCCAATAAGTATTCTGATAAAGAATTTGAAATCAATTTGAGTGATTTGATTTCAGGAACATATTTAGTTAAAATAACATTTGAAAATGGAACAATATCATGGAGAAAAATAATAAAATTATAAAGGCGCCATCATTTCTTGCAGCAATTTTCTTAAGTGTTTCGCTTAGTGCACAATTAACTGATTCTAGGGACAGCAAACTAGCATTTCAGCTAAGTTCTACGCTTAATTTTTCAAATAATGATTTAGGTTTAAACTTTTCAAATCCTCTTAAATCAGGGTTGCATTTTCAGATAGATGGCACTTTGCATAATAAATCTAGTTTCTATCTTTCATTAACACATATAAATCAATTTAGAAATGAAAGACCTACCGGAAACTTCGAACTCATTGCATTAAAAGCTTATTCCATTAGTGCAGGATACAAAGTTTTCAAGCACAATAAAAAAGATTTAAGTTTTAATCTTTTTGCAGGAATAGAGGCAAGATTAGGAAATGAACGTTATGCTTTGTTTCCAACGATAATTTGGACTCAACCTACGAATATTGCAACTAGAACTTGTTCGGATGTTGGAATGTCTATAACGCCAAATTTGCAGTATAAAATTTCAAGTAATTTGACATTGAATGTATTCATTAGGCAAAGCCTCTTTATTTATTTGAACAAGAACTATTTTCCAACAAATATATTTCCGTCGCGGATGAATACGCGTATTGGTTTAGGGGTTTCTTATTCATTATTCTAGTTTGCAAGATTAATTTTATTTAATTAATACTAAACGGCTTAACCATGCTTTATTAAACTTTCTATGAAGAGTAATTGAAAAAGTTAATAGGAAGCTCCACCCTATCCATATTAAAATTTCTAAATGATTAAAAACGAACAATAAAATCTTCAAGTATGCGAAATAATTACTAAGAAAACACAACAATCTTTTTACAATGATGTTCTCCATTGAAAATAAATGTTAGCCAATAAATCCCATTAGACAAATTACTAATATCAAATGATTCAATGTGTGAGGAAAGAGTGAATTCATTAATGATTTTTCCACTAAAATCAACAAGTTTAATATTTAGAGGTTGGTCTGTATTTACAGAGATATTTAGATTATTACTTGCTGGGTTCGGAAATACGTTGAAGTCAAGTTTTGTTGTTAATTCATTCAATGATAAAGTTGAGTTAAAATTAATTCCCCAAATGTCAAAACCTCCAATACCTGCACATATTTTATCATTTTGCGCTGATCCATTTGAGTATGCAAGTACTTTAATATTTGACGTGCTAGGTTCAATACCGAAATCAACCACGTAATCATCTGATGGTGTCCCTAATGTTTGATCGGCAATTAAATTGAAATTCGCATCAACTGCATAAAGCCAGACATCCATCATACCAATGTTTGCCTCCGACTTAAAGGGATTTAACGGAGAATCAGAATTTGCCGCGACGACAATATTCCCGTTAGACCATTCGGAAATACGATTTCCAAAATCTTGATTAACTCCACCAATTGTTTTTTGCTGCAAAATGTCTAAATTGTTATTTAATCTCAAAAGCCAAGTGTCCATAAGACCATAGGAATCTTCGGATTTGAGTCCAGATTGATTAGACCAACTTTGAGCCAAAACAAGTAAGTTTCCATCAGAACTAAGTATAACATCAGAAACTTGATCTATGTCTGATCCTCCGATGGTTTTCTGTTGTTGTATAACGCAATTTGTGTCCAAGTCAATAACCCAAAGGTCAGACAATCCAAAACTTACTTGTGTTTTCAAACCTGACAAATTCGACCAGGATTCTGCAACTAACTTGAGTTGATTTGGACCTACCTGAACAATCATTGGTCGTGTATCAATGTCTGAACCTCCAATACTCCAATCATTTAGTATAGAACCGTTTGAATTTAATTTCAAGCACCAAATATCAGTTGAACCATAATTCAAAGAGGTTTTGTTACCAGAATTACTAGAAGAAGATGAACCAAACGCCATTATATTCCCTGAAGTTAACTCTATTAACTCATTGAATCCATCCATTGCAATTCCACCGTAATTTTTATCCCAGACAATGTTTCCAGAACTATTTAACTTGATCATCCAGGCATCCCAAGAGCCAAACAATACATTGCTTTGCTCGAAACTAGCGGGTGATTTTGTTGTTCCTCCTATATAAATGTTTTGATCAGCGCTTATTAATAAGTCCGAAGGAAGGTCAATGTTAGTGCCTCCAATGGTTTTCTGCCATACAATTTGTTCATTCGCATCCAAACATACAATCCAGATATCGTAATCACCCCTGCTATTCTCAGTTTTATCTGCAGAGGCAGGGGAATTACTTTGAGTAAGTAAAATTTTATTGCCGTTGTTTAGTTTAGCTTGTTTGACTGGGATATCCGAATTAATGGCTCCGATGCAAAATTGACTAGAAATATTAAAAGATTGAGAATAAATAGAATGAAATTCTACTAGGATTAAAAGAAAAAACAACCATTTATACATCTTGAATATTTTTAATAGCTAAACTACAAATTAATTCTTGTTCGTAATCTGCGTGTATATCGAACCATCACCCATTGTAAATTTATTAATTAATATTCCACTTGGCAAAGTTTGATTTGGATCAATTTTAATTGTATATGGATTATTTATTGATGTAGTTTTGAATTCGATGTTTTGCTTAAAAAGGACCTCGCCGTTTGAATCATGAAGCTCATAAAGCATTTCACCACTAAATGGTGCGCTTATATTCATAGAATAGAAATCATCATTATGAGGAACAGGGAAAATAACAACATTTACTAGGTCCTTTTGTAATAATGAAAATGAAAAAGTTTCTTTTGCATCAATTATTACTGGATAATAATTTCCTTTTTTTGAATGCGCGGTAAACCAATATAAACCTTCATTTAATAAAACCGAACTTCCAATGCTTTCAATACCAGAATAACTCCAAATTGGAGAAGTTTGATCAGTTGTGAAATCAAAAGGAACGAATTCCGCAAAATCTAAATTTTCCCACCATGGATTACTGTCTCCGCCATCCAAGCAATCATCTATTTGGTTAAGAATGTCAAATGGACTATTACTCATATCAACAACATTATTCAAGATTGAAGGTAAACAATCTGTATTAAAAACATCGTTTTCACCTGTTGATAAAGAAAAACCGTTTCCATAACAGACAAGTGCAGGGCCGCCGTTAGAAATTAAAGTACTCGAAGAATTTATTATGTTAATTGAATAATTAAGGCTAAAGTTGCAATAAGGAAGAAGAAAATCAGATGACTTCATATATGTGTCAAAATCTTTCCAAGGACCAAAGTCTTTTCGAATCATGTAATAAGACCCTGAAATATAATTGTTGTAAGGATCTTTAATGGTTACACCTGGAGCAAGATTAGCAGTATTTAAAAGTCCTGAAAAATCAACAGGAGATAAATTATGTAATGTTTGAATAGTATTGTTAGGGTAATTTTGGCTAACCCAAATGCTTGCTTGTGCTGGGGTATAATATCCATAGAAGGGTATTTCCAAATTATCTTGATTAATTCGATATGCTCCCATCGATGAAATAAATCCCATACTAGTTAAATCCTCATTTTCATCAATATAACCCCATAATCTATTATCATAAGCATAAGCCTCACCAAGCCAATTGCCATCACAAATGGCACCACAAAGAGGAATGCTTCTTTTTTGGCCCGGAGGAGCTGGAAATATTCCAATACCAATATCCTCGCCAAAATTTATTAAATTGTTTTGCGAATTAATTCCTGATATTGAAACCCTTATGTCTCTTGTTTTGTCAGATGTTAATTCATCAGACACTTTCAAATAATTTTTACCGCAAACAGAAACACGTTCAATAAATTTCATCGTATACTCATGTGTGCTATCTCCGTAATATTCCCTTTCTGAAAAATCAAAATTCCAGCATTTAATTGGAATTAATGGTTCCTTCAAGATAAGATATCCTTGACCATTTTTACAATTCTTAAGTAAAATTGTATCTACTTGAGCATTCGAACAAAATATCGTTCCAATTGCCATATAGAACGATAAAGCTAATTTTCTAATTTGTTTTTTCATGTTTTTTTCTGCGAAACTAATGATTCGGAAGCTTTTCGAGTTAAAAATATATTCTAGTTTTTTAAGAACATTTTCTATTTTTTTTAATCCTCAAACACAAAAAAAGCTTAACCTGAAATTGAATAAATTGGTTTCGGTTCTTCACTTTTTTTTGTTCCTTTAGCAGGTTTATTTTTTGATTTTCATTCAGTTTTAGCAATAACTGCCATGTTTCATATTTTCAGTAATCTTTCTAAGGTTGCTGTATTCAGAAAGGGGGTCAATAAAAGACTTATTCTGAATATTGGAATTCCATCAGTTATTTTTGCTATAATTGGCGCCTTCTTAAGTAAGTATATAGACAATAAAATATTAGAATTGACTTATGCTATTTTCTTAATAGTAATAAGTTTAAGTTTGATTTTATATAAAACTCTTACTATTAAACCCACTTTTTTTAACTCAATTCTAGGTGGTGCCCTATCAGGAATTAGCACAGGTATATTAGGGTCTGGTGGCGCAATAAGAGGTTTGACTTTGGCGGCCTTTGATTTTGAAAAACATATTTTTATTACAACCTCTTCAATAATTGATTTGGGACTTGATTTCAGCCGAAGTACAGTGTATTTTTTCAATGGGTACTTTCATCAACACGATCTCTACTTAATACCGATCCTTATTGTTGTAAGTATCCTTGGCTCTTTTTTAGGCAAAAAAATTCTAAGTAAATTTTCTCAGTTTCAATTTAAATATTTCGTCCTTTTTTTAATTCTAATTATAGGAATATTTATGTTAGGTAAGAATATTTGGCATTATATATCTTGATTAAATATCCTTCTATAAACTCATTTCTCCAACAATATTCTTCTGAAGGGCTTCGATTCTTTCGGAATGGTTTTCATGTCTACCCAGTACATACATCAATTTTGCAAGCGCCGCCTCTGTGGTCATGTCTTTTCCGCTAAGCACTCCAATTTTTTCAAAAAAGGAGCTGGTCTGATACTGACCTTGACGCACCGAACCAGAAGAACATTGGGTTACATTTAGTATAATCCCCCCCGCTGCGATATAGTTGGTAATTAAGTCAATCATATCTTGATTATTGGGGGCGTTCCCAGCACCAAATGTTTCTATTACAATTCCTTTAAACTGATGGATATTAAACAGGAATTCATATTGTTTAAAAGGAATACTCGGGTATATTTTTAACAGTCCAATTCGTGTTTCTAAATTTTTATATACCTGAAGCACTTGATTTTCTTCAATTTTTTGATGTTCAAGATGGTATTCAATGGTAACCCCAGCAACGGCCAGTGGGGGGTAATTCGGCGAGGAAAACGCCTCAAATTGATTGGCAGAAATTTTCGTACAACGATTTCCTCTATAAAGTGAATACTCAAAGTAGATGGCAACTTCTTGAACAGTAGCCGAACCGTCTTTATTTTTTGCTGCAGCAATTTCAACCGCCGTAATTAAGTTCTCTTTGCCATCTGTACGAATAGTTCCTATGGGTAATTGTGACCCCGTAAGGATAATAGGTTTATTTAAACCTTGCAACATGAAGCTTAATGCAGAGGCTGTATAGGCCATGGTATCTGATCCATGGAGTACAACAAACCCATCATAAGTTTCATAATTATCATTGATAATGTCTACCAATTGTTTCCAATGTGCACAGGTCATATCTGAAGAATCGATAGCTTTTTCAAAACTAATGCTGCTTAAATCTACATGAAGCCTTTCCAATTCTGGAATGTGATCAAACACATAATTAAAATCGAGACTTTTGAGTTCCCCAGTTCTGAGATCCTTAATCATTCCAATGGTCCCACCGGTGTAGATGAGCAATATTTTAGCTTTCATATTAAAATCGATTTAATTGAAAAAGTTCCTCTG
>CANJQZ010000037.1 GCA_947476515.1 Flavobacteriales bacterium | reverse complement strand
TTTCTGTGAAGTCGTTTACCCTATTCAAGGTTGTAACACATTAATAAGTGATATGGCTGAAATTGAGGTAATTAATGACCCTGTAGTTACTGTTTCTCCAAACGCGACTCAAATTATGTGTGTAGGTGGAATTGTTGATTGTTTAGTTCCGACCGTAACTGGAGGTATTGGAACAAATAATTTTTCTTGGTTCCAATTTACCCCAACATCGATTACTTCCGTTTCAAGTACTGAAGTCTTTTGTCCCGAAACGGATTCTGCTGGCAACTTTGTTTATGGTGTAGTAGTAAGTCAATCAGGTATTGGTTGCGTGTCTTCAACATCATCATTTAATACGATTCAGGTGGTGCCGGATCCTATACTAACCATAAGTACAACTGATGTAATTTGTAGTGGAGGTTCTGTTTCTATTTATTCCTATTTAGATCCTAACTCACCTGGTTTAGGTGCAACATCTTATCAATGGCAACAAGCTGCCCCTCCAGGAAGTGGCTTCGTGAATATACCCGGAGAAACGAATGATAATTATAATTCACAAGAATTATATGGTTCTGTAGATTATCAATTATTAGTTACTCAAGCAGGAAATGGTTGTAATGCCGTTTCTAATATTGAGCCTGTTATTGTTGTTCCGGATCCTATTTTGCAATTAAGTTATGATCCTTTTGGATGTGTAGGAACCTTCGATCAAATTGCTGTAAATATTATAGGTGGGACAGGTTCTTATATATTAAGTTGGTTCTCTAACGATACTTCCTTAAATACAGGCGGAAATTTAGTAGGAATCGAGAATGATTTATCCTTTACTACGACTGGTTTCTTTGCAGAAGAAACCTATTACTATTATGCACAATTAGCTATGTCAGGAATAGGGTGTGATGCTGATACCAGCGCTGTTGCTACTATTCAATCATTGAATTGGGCAAATGCTAGTTTTGATGTTGATTCGTATCAAAATTCTATATTGAATCCAACCTTTAATTTCACCAATACCTCAACAAATGCTACTGCATATTTATGGGATCTAGGGGAGTGTACTACATCAAGTGTTAGTTTATTCGCTACTCCAACACCTTATTATAATATTGGTTCCTTGAATCAGTTAAATTATACTTATGGTTGTGAACCAGGAAATTATACCGTAACATTGATCGCTAATAATCAAGGATACTGTCCTGATACTGCAATGGCTCTAATTAAAATTTATGATGATGTTTTATTGTATGTACCTAATAGTTTCACTCCAAATGGAGATGGTACGAATGATGTATTTTATCCTGTAATTACTTCAGGAATTCGTCCTAACACTTATTCATTCACAGTGTTTAATCGTTGGGGTGATATAGTTTATCAAACCAATGATCCAATCGATGGGTGGAATGGAATGAAAAACAATAAAGTTTGTCAAGATGGTACTTATACTTGGTTGATTAAATTCTTCCATTCGCAAAATGGCGAAGCTAAAGAATTCGTTGGTCATATTAATTTACTCAAATAATCCATTAGCGATCTTATTGCTATGACTAGGGATTTTTTATCTTTGTATCAAAATTCATCGTATGTCATTGAAATGTGGAATTGTTGGTTTGCCAAATGTGGGAAAGTCGACCTTGTTTAATTGTTTGTCCAATGCTAAAGCGCAAGCTGCAAACTTTCCTTTTTGTACTATTGAACCCAATATTGGAACTATTTCTGTTCCAGATCCTCGATTAGAAGTACTTGAAGCAATTGTTAACCCCGATCGAGTTATGCCAACTACAATGGAGATAGTTGATATTGCTGGTTTGGTAAAAGGGGCTTCTAAAGGTGAAGGTTTGGGAAATCAGTTCTTAGCCAATATTCGTGAGACAGATGCTATTATTCATGTATTACGCTGCTTTGATGATGGAAATATTATTCATGTAGATGGAAGTGTAAATCCAATTAGAGATAAAGAAATAATAGACATCGAATTACAATTAAAAGATTTAGATACTATTGAGAAAAAAATATCTAGTTTATCACGCGTATTAAAATCTGGTGATAAAGATTCTTTAAAAGAGAATGAATTAGCAAATAAAATAAAAGAGGGTTTAGAAAAAAGTATTTCTGTAAGAGGTTTGAATTTTACAGAAGAAGAAAAAGAAATTATTCAAAAATTTCAATTGATTACTTCAAAACCAGTGCTTTATCTATGCAATGTTGATGAAGCTTCTGTTAAATTAGGTAATGCATATGTGGATCAAGTTAAAGCTTCAGTTAAAGCTGAAAATGCAGAAGTTCTTGTAATTGGAGCTAAAATCGAAGCCGATATTACTGAATTGGAATCTTTTGAGGAGCGAAAAATGTTTCTTGATGAATTAGGTTTAGATGAACCTGGTGTCAACAGACTCATTAGATCTGCTTATTCATTATTAAATCTTCAAACTTATTTTACCGCTGGTGTAAAAGAGGTTCGTGCTTGGACTATTTATAAAGGGATGACTGCTCCTCAAGCAGCAAGTGTTATTCACACTGATTTTGAAAAAGGATTTATTAGGGCTGAAGTGATGAAATATCAAGATTTTACTACTCTTGGTTCTGAGGCTGCAGTAAAAGAAGCAGGAAAGTTTAAGGTGGAAGGAAAAGAATATATCGTAGAAGATGGAGACATCATGCATTTTAGATTTAATGTCTAATTTATAATTTTGAAGATGATAAAAGCAAATGATCCTAATTTAAGTTCATGGATTTCATATTCGAAAGAATCTGATTTTCCAATTCAAAATATTCCTTTTGGTGTTTTTTGTCCAAAGGATCAACATCCACGAATCGGAAGTAGAATAGGGGATAAGGTGATTGATTTAGGTGCTTTATTTCGCTTTGGGTATTTGAATGATTTGAATTTAAAGGAGTCAGATTTAAATTCTGATTCTTTAAATAATTTAATGAAGCATGGAAAACATACTGTTCATTTATTAAGGGAAAGAATTTCAAGTATTTTTGACATCAATAACCCTGAACTAAAAGAAAATTCTGCACATCATTTAGAAGTTTTCTTTGATGAAAGTCAAGTAAATATGTTGCTGCCAGTGCAAATTGGAGATTATACTGATTTCTATTCAAGTAAAGAACATGCTACAAATGTTGGCATCATGTTTAGAGATCCAGCCAATGCTTTGCTACCCAATTGGCTATGGATTCCTGTGGGTTATCACGGTAGAGCATCTTCTGTTGTTGTTTCTGGAACAGACTTTCATCGACCAAAAGGTCAAATTAAACCCAATGATAATGAGGATCCCATCTTTGGCGCTTCTCGTCAGGTTGATTTTGAATTGGAAATGGGTTTTATAACTTATGATGGCGTTCCTTTAGGTGATTCTATTCCAGTTGAAGAAGCTGAAAATTATATTTTCGGAATGTGCCTGTTTAATGATTGGTCTGCAAGAGATATTCAAAAATGGGAATATGTACCTCTTGGTCCATTTTTAGGCAAAAACTTTGCCTCTTCTATGTCTGCATGGATTGTCACCATGGAAGCATTGCAACCTTTTAAAGTAGATGGTCCTGCTCAAGATCCAAAGGTTTTATCATATCTTCAATATACAGAATCTTCCTCTTACGATATTAGTTTACAAGTTGCAATAGCAACAGAAAAGGGTGAAGAAACGGTTGTTTCTAATTCAAATTTTAAATACATGTATTGGAATATGGCGCAGCAATTAGCCCACCATACGGTAAATGGATGTAATGTAAGAAGAGGAGATTTAATGGGTTCAGGAACTATTTCAGGACCTACACCAGATTCTTATGGTTCTATGTTGGAACTTGCTTGGAAAGGAACTAAACCTATTTTAATGCATGATGGTTCAGAACGAAGATTTATTTTGGACAACGATACCGTTATTATGCGTGGCTATTGTCAAAATGAAAAGTATAGAATTGGCTTCGGACAAGTTGTTGGAAAGGTACTCCCTGCTAAATAATGGAAAAAATAATCCCTGTTTATGATGTTGAAAAGGAAAGAAAGGAAATCCTTAATGCTTTCCGTGGATTATTGCGTGCAGTAAAAGATAGAAGTAAAGAAGATACGCTCTTAATTCGAAAGGCTTTTGACCTTGCTTTAGAAGCACATAAGGATGCTAGAAGAAAATCTGGTGAACCCTATATTTATCATCCAATTGCAGTAGCTAGAATTTGCGCAGAAGAAATGGGCTTGGATTCTCCTGCAATTGTTTGTGCTTTGTTGCATGATACGGTAGAGGATACTTACATTACCCTTGAGGATATCGAAGATATGTTCGGTGCCAAGTCCAGAAGGATCATTAATGGTTTAACAAAAATCCCTGAAATATTTGATGAAAATTCTTCGATACAAGCGGAGAATTTTAGAAAGATGATCTTAACCATCTCAGATGATTTTCGTGTTGTTTTGATAAAATTAGCCGATCGTTTACACAATATGCGAACGCTTGGAAGTATGGCTCCTGAAAAGCAATTAAAAATAGCTTCAGAAACTAAATTTCTATACGCTCCATTGGCACATAGATTTGGATTATATTCAGTAAAAACAGAGCTGGAAGATCTTTCACTAAAATATTGTGAGCCTGAAATTTACTCTCAAATTGAGAGTAGTCTAAAAAGTACTCAAGATGTCCGGGCTCGTTTTATTCGTCGATTTATGTCGCCGATCAGGGAAAATCTTTTGCAAGAAGGTTATGTTTTTGAAATTAAAGCGCGTACAAAATCAATTTCTTCGATCTGGCGTAAAATGCAATCGAAAGAAATTGGCTTCGAAGAAGTGTTTGATGTGTTTGCCATTCGAATTATTCTCGAAACTCCAATTGAACTTGAGAAGCAAGATTGTTGGAGAATATATAGTATTGTTACGGATTATTATCAGCCGAGCCCTGAACGCTTGCGAGATTGGATTTCAACACCAAGAGCTAATGGTTATGAATCCTTGCATACTACTGTCATGTCACCACAAGGTCGTTGGGTGGAGGTTCAAATTCGCTCTAAAAGAATGGATGAAATCGCAGAAAAAGGTTTGGCGGCACATTATAAGTATAAGGAATCAAAGACAGATGAAAGTAAATTTGATCGCTGGATTTCAGAGGTGAGAGATTTGCTCGAACATAATGATTCAAATGCTTTAGATTTCATCAATGAATTTAAATTAAATCTCTTTCATGATGAGATTTATATCTTCACCCCAAAAGGTGAATTGAGAGTCTTGCCTATAGGGGCAACTATTTTAGATTTTGCATATGATATCCATACCGATATTGGAGATAAATGTATTGGTGCAAAAGTTAATAATAGATTAATGCCTTTAAGTTATCAATTGAAAAATGGAGATCAATTGGAGATAATCACTTCGGCTAAACAAAAACCAAATGAAGATTGGTTGAAATTTGTGGTATCCGCGAGAGCAAAACAAAAAATTAAAGCTTCTCTAAATGAGGAAATAAAGATAATTGCGCAAGATGGTAAAGAAATATTAGAACGGAAATTTAAACAGTTTAATGTTAAAATGCTTTCTGAAAATATTACTTTCCTCGAAAAACATTTTGGTTTACCAAGTGCAACTGAACTTTATTTTCGAATAGCAAAAGGAAAAATTGAAGTCTCGAAATTGAGGGAACTAGATGTTGTAAATGGTCTTTTTATATCTAAAAAAGAGCAAGGAGTAAAACCAAAAGCTCTTGACGCTGCGTCAATAAATTCTCATGGAATCGATATAAAAAATGATACAATTATCATTGGTGATGATTTTAAAGGATTTGATTATCAGTTATCTAAGTGCTGCAATCCTATTCCGGGCGATAAGATTTTTGGTTTTATTACGATCAGTCAAGGGATAAAAATACACAGAAGCAATTGTCCTAATTCGGTTCAATTGATGTCTAAGTTTGCTTATCGTTGTTTAAAAGCTCAATGGAAGTCACAACAGTTAGAAGAACGCATTGCAGCCATAAAAATTATTGGAATTGATGGTATTGGTTTGGTGAATAAGTTAACTGATATTATTTCGAAAGAAAATAATATCAATATGAAAAGTATTTCTTTTGATACAAATGATGGTGTCTTTGAAGGCCATATCAAGGTATTGGTGCTTGATACCAATCATCTAGAACAACTTACTCAGAAATTTGAAGAGGTGGAAGGAGTACAGAAAGTTATTCGTTGGGATACTGAGGATGAGATTGTTTTATAATTAATTATTTTTTTGAATCATCCATTGCGGGCTCTTTGGTCGTAAGGCATATTTCCATGAAAATCCTTGAATAAATCGTTCTTCTTCTTTAATCTGATCCATTGGATAAAAGATACCGTCCGGTTCGTCAAAATAAGTTACACCAACTATTTCTCCACTGTCCAAATAAAGTCTTAAGTCGGATGCATACAAACGATTTAATCCCATTCGTTTTTTGATGAATAAACTATCATTCTTTTCTTCCTGGATTGGATAGAAAATTGTCCAAGCATTTCCTTGTATATCTGCTCTTTTCATTTCGTTATTACTGAAATTGGCTACGATTTTTCTGCCGCTCAACTGGTTGTAGTATTTTCCTGAATCTAATTCCATTAGAGCAGAAGCATTTCCTAAAACGAAAGCATTTGTCAGTATGCTATCTTTTATAAATGCAAGGATAGTATCGCCTTTTAATTGAGTGTTCCTGGCCCAAATCACCGGATCGTAAAACAAACTTAATTTCCCATTTGGGTAATCATAATAAGCAGAATCTGATAAACATTGAATAGATTCTGAGAATATTCTAACATGATGATTTCCTTTTAAGGCATTGGTGTTTCCAAGAGAATCATCGTATAATGATAGCGTGTCGGCATGTAGGAATAAGCTATCTCCTTTATTCATTTGAATCGCTAGTGCATGTCCTGTAATATAGGTGATTCTTTTTCCTTGGTTGCTATGAAATACATCGCTTCGCAGATAAAGTTCTTTTTCTTTCTCCCTAGCATTGACATGTCCTCGCGCCGTAAAAACTTCAGGTTTGGCTTTGTAAAAAGCTGTATCGCAAAAAATTTCTCTTTGTTTTTGAAGGATACTTACCTGCTGCATTAATTTCCCTTCTTCGGTTTTTACATTATACCAGCCTCGGTCACATTTAATGGTAATACTGTCGTTTTTTATAACGGTAGGACCGAAAAATTGAGTGATTTGTTTTTCATAAGCAAATTGTAAAGTATCCGTTGTCATTGTCAAATCATTTTTTCTGTATTTAACTTTACCGCTAAAGAAAAAACTTCCAATATTTGGATAAAAATATCCGTATTTACTCGTAATCATTTCATTGGAAACTATACTTTCAATTTTCCCATTGTTTCTATAGGTAGCTCTTCCAGATTTGGCATCGTAGTCCAAGGAATCAGATGCTAATTTATATTCATTGTCTCTAATACGAACATGCCCCCAAAGTTTGGCGAACTTATTGTTTCCATTATATCGAAGAGAATCGCAGAATAAATTAATATCGTTTTTCTTGATCTGAACATTTCCATAGGCATGAACTATTTTTCTTTGTTCTTGGTAATGCGCAGAATCACAATACATAGTATTGCCTTGATAGGTGAAGTTTACGGTGCCAATGAGTCTGTGGATTCCGTCCTTTTTATTGAAAATAATTTTTTCAGTACCAGGTAATAATTGTAAAGCGTTATTTTGTGCAAAAAGCAGGAGCTTCAAAAAAAATGCGCCAAAAAAAAGCGCATATTTAAAATTATTTTGAAGCAAAATCATTTATTTTAATAAGGTTTGTTCGCGATCTGGACCAACAGAAACCACATTAATAGGAACATTAAGTTCTTTTTCTAAATAGGTAACATAATCCTTAAGTTCTTTTGGAGCATCAGCATATGACCTTAACTCCGTTAGATCAGTTTTCCATCCTGGTAACGAAAGATATACAGGTTCAATTTCTAAATCATTAACATCGAACGGAAAATCAACTACTTTTTCTCCATTGATCATATAATGAGTACAAACTTTAATTTCATCGAAAATACTTAAGATATCTGCTTTCATCATACTTAATTCGGTTACTCCATTAATCATAATAGCATAACGCATCTGAACTAAATCAATCCATCCACATCTTCTTGGTCTTCCGGTAGTAGCTCCAAATTCCCGACCTTCTCTTCTAATTTCTTCTCCAACTTCATCTAATAATTCTGTTGGAAATGGACCGCTTCCAACACGCGTGCAATACGCTTTAAAAATCCCTATTACATCACCAATTTTATTAGGAGCGATTCCTAAACCTGTACAAGTTCCTGCAGTTACTGTATTAGAAGAGGTGACAAAAGGATAAGTTCCAAAATCAATATCTAACATCGTTCCTTGAGCACCTTCTGCAAGTATTTTCTTTCCAGATAATAAAGCTTGGTTCAAAAAATGTTCGCTGTCTACAGCTTTTAATGTCTTAAGGACTTCTAAACCTTCCATCCAATCTCTTTCAAGTGAATTCAAATCATATGAAAAATCGTCATAATGACGAAGAATCCCCAAGTGCTTTTCAATTAAAGCGTCGTATTTCTCTTTAAAATTCGGAGAAAAAATATCACCAACTCTTAATCCATTTCTTCCGGTTTTGTCCATGTAGGTTGGACCAATTCCTTTTAAGGTAGATCCAATTTTATTCTTTCCTTTGGATGTTTCAGAGGCAGCGTCTAATAATTTATGTGTTGGTAAGATTAAATGTGCCTTTTTTGATATAAATAGTCTTTCTTTAAAGTTTATATTAAAGGGAGCTAATTTATCCATTTCTCCTTTGAAAATGATAGGGTCAATTACAACTCCATTCCCCACTAAGTTTAGTACATCAGGTCTAAATATTCCAGATGGAATGGTATGTAAAACATGCTTTATTCCTTCAAATTCTAAGGTGTGACCAGCATTCGGTCCACCTTGAAATCGAGCGATAATATTATATTTCGGTGTCAATACATCAACAACCTTACCTTTTCCTTCGTCGCCCCATTGTAAGCCTAATAATACGTCTACTTTCATTGATTTTAATTAAAATGATTTATTGCGTTTTCAATAGAAGTATAGATACTGAATACTTCATGCATTTTTGTGATTTCAAATAATTTTGAAAGTCCTGTATTTGGATTTAGAATTACTAAATCACCACCATTTATCCGAGCCCTTGTTAAAATTTTAACCATAAAAGCTATACCACTTGAATTGGTATGGGTAAGCTGGGTTAAATCAAAAACTATGTTCCAGTTCCTTATAGAATCTAAAGCAACTAACATGGGTTGAATATCCTCGTCGGAAAGGATTTTACCACTCATGGAAAGGTAAGTTACTTTTTCAGTTTTGAGGGTGAATTCAATCATTTTTTTGTTTTTTTTATACCGTAGAAATAGAGAGAATGATGCTGAATTTCAACATCAAAGAGAGATTCAATTGTTGCTTTTATTTGTTGAATTCTTGGATCGCAAAATTCCATAACCTCTCCAGAATCAGTCAATACAACATGATCATGCTGCTTAGATCCATGAGATTTTTCGAACTGTGCAATGTTTTTTCCAAATTGATGCTTGGTAACCAAATTACAAGCCAGTAACAGATCTATTGTATTGTACAAGGTGGCTCTAGAAACACGGTAGTTGTGATTTTTCATCTTAACATACAAGGTCTCAACATCAAAATGTCCATTGTACTCATAGATTTCAGAAAGTATAGCGAATCGTTCAGGTGTCTTACGGTGACCATTTTGCTCTAAATAAGCACTAAATATTCCCAATACCGTCTCTTGTAAATCCAAAGTAATGCGTTTGAAATCACGACAAATGTAACTATTTCTTTCCATGTAATAACTTAAGAAATAATCGATTTATCAAGGTTTAATTAACAAATAAATGAACAATTATTTCATAGAGGAAATTCTATAAAAGATACTTAAATTTGCAAATGCTTAATGGAAAAAAAATATGCATTGTATTACCAGCTTACAATGCTTCAGAGACGCTCGAAATGACATACAATGAAATCCCATTCGATATTGTGGATGAAGTTGTTTTGGTTGACGATGCTAGTAAAGATCAAACTACTGAACTGGGTAGGAAATTAGGAATTAAACACTTAATTCGTCATGAGGAAAATCGAGGGTATGGTGGAAATCAAAAATCTTGCTACAACAAAGCCTTAGAACTTGATGCTGATATTATTGTCATGCTGCACCCAGATTATCAATATACACCAAAACTAATACATGCCATTGTCGGAGTGATTGCATATGATGTCTACCCAGTTGTACTCGGTTCAAGAATTCTTGGCAAAGGAGCACTAAAAGGAGGGATGCCTTATTATAAGTATGTCGCTAATCGTTTTTTGACCTTAGGCCAAAATATATTAATGGGTCAAAAATTGTCCGAATATCATACCGGTTACAGAGCTTTCTCGAAAGAAGTTTTTGATTCAATTGATATAGAATTAAATTCTGATGATTTTATTTTTGACAATCAAATGATTGCTCAATTGTTCTATGCTGGTTATGAAATCGGTGAAGTAACTTGTCCGACTAAATATTTTGAAGAAGCTTCTTCTATCAATTTTAGCCGCTCTGTTAAATATGGATTCGGTGTCATTGGTGTTTCAATAGCATACCGATTTGCAAAATGGAGGATTTATAAAAATCCAATTTTTAACCTAAAAAAATAATTCTTAGCAATGGCTGACGATAAAAAAGTAATATTTTCAATGGTGGGTGTCTCTAAAGCAACCCCTCAAGGAAAACAAATTATTAAAAATATTTACCTTTCTTTTTTTTATGGTGCTAAAATAGGCATCATAGGTTTGAATGGTTCTGGAAAGTCTACTGTAATGAAAATAATTGCAGGATTGGATCAAGCTTATCAAGGTGATGTTGTCTTTTCACCTGGATATTCTGTTGGATATTTGCCGCAAGAACCTGAATTGGATTTAAATAAAACAGTAAAGGAGATTGTTCTAGAAGGCGCTAAAGAAATTGTAGATGTTCTTCAAGAATATGAGGAAATTAATGCAGGTTTCATGGATGAAGATGTGCTCAACGATCCTGATAAAATGGACAAACTTATTGCGCGTCAAGGTGAAGTTCAAGATAAAATTGATGCACTCGATGCATGGGAATTAGATAATAAATTGGAGCGTGCTATGGATGCCTTGCGATGTCCTCCAGATGATCAAATTATTGGAACGCTTTCAGGTGGTGAAAAAAGAAGGGTGGCGCTTTGTCGACTTTTGCTTCAAAATCCTGATATTTTACTATTGGATGAACCTACCAATCACCTGGATGCGGAATCAATTGATTGGTTAGAACAACATTTGCAGCAATATCAAGGTACTGTTATCGCCGTGACACACGACCGTTATTTCTTGGATAATGTTGCTGGTTGGATCTTGGAATTAGATAGGGGTGAGGGTATTCCTTGGAAAGGTAATTATACTTCCTGGTTAGAACAAAAGTCTACTCGATTAAAGGATGAAGAGAAATCGGAGTCGAAGCGTCAAAAAATGCTACTTCGTGAGTTGGATTGGGTGCGCATGAATCCAAAAGCAAGACAAGCGAAAAGTAAAGCCAGATTGCAGAATTATGAAAAGATGTTGTCTGAAGATTCTAAAGAAAAAGAAGCTTTATTAGAAATGCCTATTCCTAACGGTCCACGACTCGGGAATAATGTCATTGATGCGGAACATGTTTCAAAATCGTTTGGAGATAAATTACTTTATGATGATTTGAACTTTAAGTTACCGCCAGCGGGAATTGTTGGTGTGATTGGTCCAAATGGAGCAGGAAAAACTACTATTTTCAAAATGATTATGGAAGAACTTCAAGCTGATGCAGGGGTTTTTAATGTAGGTGAAACGGTTAAAATTGGCTATGTAGATCAAACGCATAAAGATATTCATGAATCTAAAACTGTTTTTGATGTTGTTTCCAATGGTATGGAATATGTTGAAATTGGGAATCAAAAAATCAATGCGAGAGCGTATTTGTCAAAATTTAATTTTAATGGTTCTGATCAAAATAAAAAAGTAGGTATTTTGTCTGGAGGTGAACGAAATCGTTTGCATTTAGCCATGACGCTGAAAACTGAAGCCAATGTATTGTTGTTGGATGAACCTACGAATGACATCGATGTGAACACGCTTAGAGCATTAGAAGAGGGTATTCAAAATTTTGCAGGTTGTGCGGTTGTGATTTCCCATGATAGATGGTTCTTAGATAGAATCTGTACGCATATTCTTGCTTTTGAAGGCGATTCTCAAGTGTATTGGTTCGAAGGTTCGTATTCTGAATATGAGGAAAATAGAAAGAAAAGATTGGGTGACGCTGGTCCAAAAAGGATAAAGTATCGAAAGATTGTTTAATTAAACAATTTGTTTTTTCTTTTTTAATTGCTTGATCTTTATTTTTATCGATAATGGAAGGTGAAAATACAGGTTTAACATTAGCGGCCTGTAAGCATATGCCAATAGTTTTTGTAGTTTATTCTCGCTTCTTACTACCCATATATCTGGTTCTTTATAAGTCAATTTTTTCATTATAATAACTTGATTTTTAGTAATTTGAAATTCGTTACTTGAATCAATTATTTTCTTGTTTA
>CANJQZ010000036.1 GCA_947476515.1 Flavobacteriales bacterium | reverse complement strand
TCAATGATATTTTTAGCGGACATACCGATAGCTTCTGCTTCATAACTGATGCCGATTCTATGTTGAAGGACATCAACAGATATAGCCCTTACATCATCGGGAACGACAAAACTTCTTCCTTGTAAAAAAGCATAAGCCTTAGCTGCCAAAGCAAGATTAATACTTCCTCTTGGAGATGCTCCAAAGGTAATCAAGCCATTCAATTCATTTAATCCAATAGAATCTACTTGTCTGGTGGCAAAGATGATGTCAATAATATATTGTTCGATCTTTTCATCAACATATACGCGTCGCACTAAAGAGCGCAATTTCATGATTTCATCAGTACTGAGTACTTTTTGAGCTTGATGCAATCCAGTCTCACTGATATTTGCTCTAACGATTTGTTTTTCTTCTTCCTTTGAAGGATATCCAAGATTTACTTTCATCATAAATCGATCGACTTGCGCTTCTGGTAATGGATAAGTTCCTTCTTGTTCAATTGGATTTTGAGTAGCCAATACCAAGAAAGGATCAGGTAATTGGAAGGTTTCATCTCCAATGGTAATTTGTCTTTCCTGCATTGCTTCTAATAAAGCACTTTGAACCTTAGCAGGGGCACGATTGATTTCATCGGCAAGAACGAAAGAAGCAAAAACCGGTCCTTTTCTAACTGAAAATTTCTCTGATTTTTGCTGGTAAACCATTGTTCCCGTTAAATCTGCTGGTAGTAAGTCGGGGGTAAATTGAATTCTACTAAAACTTCCTGCAATGGTATCTGCTAATGTTTTAATGGCGAGTGTTTTTGCTAATCCAGGTACTCCTTCAAGTAAAATATGTCCATTGGAAAGTAATGCGACCATTAAGCGATCAATTAAAGTATGTTGACCAACAATTGTTAGACTAATTTCTTTTTTCAATGCCTCAACACCTACAAGGGCAATCTTGATTTCTTCGCTTAACTTTCTTAGCTCCTCTGCAGGATTTATTATTGTAGTAGAATTTTCACTCATAATGTGCGTTTTGTTATCGGCGCAAAGTTGTTAAAGTTTAAATTTAAAACTTGATAATCGCTGTTAAATCTTGTTAATCTAAAATTTTATGAAAAAATATGCAAAGTAGAACATGTCTAGAGTGTGCTTTAAAGCTTGTGGGTCGGAAAGACCAGAAATTTTGTTCAGATTACTGCCGAAATTCTTTTAATAATCGCTTGAATGAAGATGTGAATGCTACTGTTGCTCGTGTCAATAGAATACTTCGAAAAAATAGGAGGATTTTGTCTAAATTAAATCCAAATGGAAAGAAATCTGTAAATGGGGTGAAACTAAGTGAAGAAGGATTTAATTTTCATTACTTCACCAATGTATATTCTACTAAAAAAGGAATGCGTTATTATTTTTGCTATGATTATGGCTATATTAAATTGGAGGACAATCAGTTTATCTTAGTCCAGAAGCAGCAATATATTCAATAACTTATTTATCCAGGACTTTTGGAATCCTGAAATAATCACTGTCTCGTTTTGGAGCATTTCGCAATGCTTGCTCTTGGTTGATAGAATCTACAGCAATATCTTCACGAAGTGTTTTAACTTCTTCTGTCATAAAAATAAGAGGTTCTACCTGTTCTGTATTGATTTCACTTAATTTATCAATGAACCCAACTATTTTTTCCATATCCTTTTTGATCGCAACGCGTTCCTCACCCTCGAATTTTAATTTGGCTAGATGAGAAAGATGATCTATAAGTTCGTCTGTTATTTTCATGGAGTAAAATTAATAAAGTTCTGGGTGTTCTTTCATGATTGGCTCCGAAATAATTGAAAAACAATGATCACTCATTTCTTTAATGGAGGCAGCACGAATTTCTTCTCTTGTAATGAGAGGATGTATACAAATCCTTGAAAGTCCTGGTCTCGCAGGACCAAGAATGTTGGTCGGGTCAGAAAATAATTTATAATTGTCAAGAAAGGTCAATGGAAGAATTGGAATATCTAAAGTCTTCGCAAGTTTAAAAGCACCAGCTTTAAATGGAATCATTCTCGGTGCATTATCATCTGGAATTCCCCCCTCAGGAAAAATCACAAGGGACCAGCCATCTTGTATTGCTTTTGTTGCTGCAACATACGATTGTCCCGCTTTGGTTCTATCATTTCTGTATACTGGAATGTTTAAATTTTTGAAATAGGTTCTTAAAATGGGATATTTTAAAATTTCACTTTTCCCTAGAAAAACAAAAGGTGATTTGGGTAAAATGGAATACAGAATAAAAATGTCTAAGTATGATGCGTGATTGGCGACAATAATATAAGGACCTTCGGGTAGGGGAGATTTGGTAATTTTTTTGATGGGATAAAAACAAAAAATACGCATCAACCAACTCCAAAATATGAAAAGATTAAAACTTAATTTTTTAAGTGCAGGAGAGATTAAAACAATTAAAAAAAAAGGGTACATCACAACTGCAATAATACAAAAGACAAGACCAATGTATAGTTTCCATAGTAGCGATAAAATTCCCTTGATGAGGTGCATTGTTCAAAGTTAATGAAATCAAAATTAAATTAACCAACAGAATTAGATGCTTTTGTATATTTTTGTATAAATAAATAAAATGTCACGCATACTCACGGGAATTCAAAGTACAGGCACGCCACACCTTGGTAATATCCTTGGTGCTATTCTCCCTGCGATTGAACTTTCTAATCAAAAAGAAAACGATTCATTCTTATTTATTGCCAATCTTCATTCCCTTACCCAAATAAAGGATCCTTTAGTATTAAAGCAAAATACTATTGCGACTGCTGCAACTTGGTTGGCCTGTGGATTAGATCCGAATAAAGCTACTTTTTATAGACAAAGTGATGTCCCTGAGGTCACTGAACTTATGTGGTATCTTTTGGCTTTCTATCCATATCAACGCATGACTTTAGCGCATAGTTTTAAGGATAAAGCAGATCGCTTAGAGGATGTGAATGGAGGTCTGTTTACCTATCCGATGTTAATGGCAGCTGATATTTTACTTTATGATGCCACGATCGTTCCAGTAGGAAAAGATCAATTACAGCATATTGAAATGACGCGAGATGTCGCCAATAGATTTAATGCTAAAATGGGTCAGACCTTTATTATTCCTGATGAGAGACTGGCAACGGAAAATATGCTGATACCAGGAACTGACGGACAAAAAATGTCAAAATCCAGGAATAATTATTTGGATATTTTCACGGACGAAAAAACTTTGAAAAAGCAAGTAATGTCTATTTTATCAGACAGTACTCCAATTGAAGAACCAAAAAATCCTGACACTTGCGCCATTTTTGCTTTATATAAAACGGTTGCTACAGAAGAACAAGTTCTGTGGATGCGAGCATCCTATCTAAAAGGCGGCTTTGGTTTTGGTCATGCTAAAAGCGCTTTATTAGAAGTTCTATTAGATCGTTTCAATAAAGAAAGGCAATTGTTTAATTATTATCTAGAACATGAAAAAGAACTAGAAGAAATTTTAATTTCAGGTGCAAAAAAGGCTAGAGTTACAGCAAACGAAGTTTTATCAAGGGTTCGCACACGATTAGGTTATTAAATAATCTTCATAATTAAGCTTCAAATTATCGCTTAAAGTCCTCTTTTAGTCATTTCCCCTCCTTTTTTTGTAATTATTTTCAACTTTTTTCATTATTAGTCTAACCTTATTTCAATTCTCTCGTTATAAGGCATGACTTAAAAATTAATCCTATTATGAGGCAACTAAAAATCGCAAAACAAGTTACCAATCGAGAGACCGCTTCTCTTGATAAATATTTACAAGAAATTGGTCGAGTAGATCTTATTTCTGCTGATGAGGAAGTGGAATTAGCAAGAAGAATAAAGGCCGGAGATCGTCAGGCTTTAGAAAGGTTAACAAAAGCAAATCTTCGATTTGTAGTTTCGGTTTCAAAACAATATCAAAATCAAGGATTGGCTTTACCAGATTTAATCAATGAAGGAAATCTTGGTTTAATTAAAGCTGCTGAGCGATTTGATGAGACTCGTGGATTTAAATTTATTTCTTATGCTGTTTGGTGGATTCGTCAATCCATTTTGCAAGCATTAGCTGAACAAGCAAGAATTGTGCGTTTACCACTTAATAAGATTGGTAATATAAATAAGATAAACAGAGCTTTTTCAGAATTAGAGCAAAAATTTGAAAGACCACCTTCAGCCGAAGAGTTGGCAGAATTTTTAAGCTGTAGTACGGAAGAAGTAAAACAATCATTAGCTCAAAATGGCCGTCATATTTCTATGGATGCGCCATTAGTGGAAAGTGACGAATCGTCTTCAAACATGTATGATGTTTTGATGGGAGATTCTTTACCTAGTCCAGAAAGCAACTTAGTGTTAGAATCATTAAGAAGTGATATTCGAAGATCTCTTACTTCATTAACGCCAAGAGAAAGTGATGTAATCAGCATGTTCTATGGTTTAGAAGGAAAAGCGCCCATGTCTTTGGAGGAAATTGGTGATAAATTTGACTTGACAAGAGAACGCGTTCGTCAAATTAAAGAAAAAGCAATTCGTAGGTTAAAACACACTTCGAAGAACAAAATGCTGAGAGGATATCTTGGTTAAATAGGATCTACATCAATTACAACGCGAACACTTTTGTGAGCGGATTGTGCATAAAATTCAGATAAGAGCGCCGCTAGGCGCTCTTTTACTTTTGTATCAGAAAGAGATTTTTCATATTTCAATTTGATTTCCTTGAGATATAAATTTTGTATTTTTTTGATAATCGGAAAATCTGGCCCCAATACGCGCTCTTTAAAAACATCTTTTAAAGCAGAGCCAAAGTTTTGAGCAGCAGCATTTAAGGTCGATTCAGACGCATGTTTTAAAGTAATAATCAACATTTTATAGAAAGGAGGATAATAAAAATTTGATCTTTCAATGATTTCATTATCGTAAAAACCTATATAATTATGTTCTATTACTTTTTTGATAATCCAATGGTCTGGTTGACCTGTTTGTAATACCACTTTACCTCTTTTCTCTTTTCTTCCTGCTCTCCCAGCTACCTGAGTCATCAATTGAAAGGAGCGTTCATAAGCCCTGAAATCTGGTCTGTTTAACAGCATGTCAGCATCTAATATTCCAACAAGAGTGACATTATCAAAATCTAGTCCTTTTGATAGCATTTGCGTCCCAATTAGAATATCTATTTTTCTTTCTTCAAATTCATTAATGATTTCTGCGTAAGCATTTTTTGACCTTGTAGTATCGAGATCCATGCGTTTTATTACTGCATTAGGTAATAATAATCCCAAATCATCTTCAATTTTTTCTGTCCCAAAACCAAGCATTTTAAGTCGGTTACTCCCACATGCATGACAAGAACCCATTGGAGCAGTGACATAACTACAGTAATGACATTTAAGCATGTTACTGAATTTGTGGTAGGTCAGTGAAACATCACAATTCGTACATTTTGGGGTCCATGAACAAATTTCACAGGACCATAATGGGGTATACCCGCGTCTGTTTTGAAACAAAATCACCTGTTCTTTTTTACTCAGTGCCAGCACAATTTCATCCATCAGCAGGGCTGAGAAATGGGATTGCATTTGCTTCATTTGGCGTTCTTTTTTAAGATCTGCCACGAGTACTTCTGGCAATTGTAGCCCTTTGTATCTTTCGCTTAAGCTCACCAAAGCGTATTTGCCTTGCTTAGCATTATAAAAAGTTTCCATACTTGGCGTTGCAGATCCAAGTAGTGTTTTTCCCTTATGTAGATTCGCTAGAATTAATGCTGCGTCTCTTGCATTGTATCTTGGCGATGGATCGTATTGTTTGAAGGAACTTTCATGTTCTTCATCCACAATGATAAGTCCTAGATCTTGATATGGAAGAAATACTGCAGACCTCGCTCCAATAATTAATCGGTATTGCTGTGGGTCATTCGCGAGTACTTTATTCCAAATTTCAACTCTTTCGTTTTGATTAAATTTCGAATGGTAAACTCCAATTTGATCTCCAAAATAAATCGATAAGCGCTGAATTAGTTGAGTGGTTAAAGCGATTTCAGGTAATAGAAATAGTACTTGTTTGCCTAAATCTAAATAGGATTGAATTAATTGAACATATATCTCAGTCTTACCCGATCCAGTGACACCATGTAACAAAGTCGTTGATTTCTCCAGGAAAGATTCTTCAATTTCTGTCAAAGCTGTTTGCTGAATTTTTGTCAAAGCCTTAAATTCACTTTGGTCTTTTTCATTGGCTCCCAGACGATCGATTTGTATTTTTTCAAAAACGACCACTCCATTTTTTTCTAGAGTAGAAAGTGCTGAAGCACTAATGTCTTTTGAAATTAGTTCTTGTTTGGAAACTGGCAGGTGCATTCCACCTATTGCAATAGCACTCTGAATTAATTGTAGAATTGCCTTTAATTGTTTCTGCCCCGTATTTTTTTGTTCTAATTGTTGAATGAAATTATTTAATACAGCATCTTCTAAATAGGCTGTGTTAAGGCGAATACAACTGATTGTTTTTGGATTGTACCGTTGATTAATTTCTTCTTGCGTTGCAATAATCCTTTTATCAATTAAGCCTTTAATCAGCGGTTGAATTTGCTTAATGTTTAATATTTCCGACAATTCTTTTAGGTCAATATTCCCTCTTGTTTCTACAATTTCTACCAGTTCTTGTTCTCTCGAAGTTAAAGCTTGGTATTGGGCATCATAATCTGGATGAATTACTACTTTAGTTTCACTAGCCAATTTAAAATTAGCTGGCAATGCTGCATTCATAACATCACCAATTGGAGCCATATAATAACGCGCTATCCATTTCCAGAATTCAAATTGTTTGGAGGTGATTATCGGGTTTTCGTCCAAAATGATTTCAAGATATTTTGCCTGGTATGCCACTGGTGCATCAGTATGAACAGAGGTAATAATCCCTGTCAATTTCTTATTTTTCCCAAAAGGAACAATAATTCTAAGTCCAAAGGAAACTACCTCATTTAATTCGAAGGGTACGCGATAAGTGAATACCTGATGAATCGGTACGGGAAGAATTACGTCAACAAATAATGTAGTCCGTTCAGTCATGAGAAGTAACAACCAAATTAATGGTTAAAATAGAATAATATATCAAGGGCATGCAAATGCTTCCTCTTGTCCAATTACATTATCACCTGGGTGATCTGAACAGAAAAGTAAAAAACCAGTGATTGGTCCCGTGCATAATTCTTTTGTACTTTTCTTGTCAATGGCTCTTATATAAGCTTGTTGAGCCGATGTGAAAAAAGGTTTGAAAATACTAAAGGTTTGTCTTGACGAGAAAATCCCCACTACCTTCTTGTTGTTGGTAACGCTTAAATTGGTGTAACTAGGTTTTGTCTGTGCTAAGGAACTACTAGGAGAGTTTACAACCATGTAGTTATATAATTCTTCAGCTCCACCTGTAAAAGTAATGCGAATCCCATTGAAAGTTCTTCTTGTAATCGATGGGTCATTGGTAACATTACTCTTCATTAGATTGTAGAAAGTTTGTCCAAGTGCTGTGAAGGTCTTACTTGAATTGGGAGTCACATTTATTTCACCGATGTTCCAATTGAATGATTTACTGGTTTTATTCATTCCAATGTACTCATTGAATGCTACATCAAGTTGGGCATTCAACACAAATGATGAACCAGTATTAGAGGCGGTAACTCCCGTTGAGATATATTCACCTGGATTGTTTGCGAATTTGAACATATAATTTTGACTTGTTGCGGTACTCGTTAAACCTTTAACAAGAGCTGTTTCTCCACTAACTTCAAATTGTCCGCCATTAATGCTAATATTTAATCTGTATATAGCGTCTTTGTGCAAAGAAGTTAAGCTTGGATTAGGAGATATTTGTTGGGCTTCGGTTGAACTTGTTGGCAATGTTTTAAAATAATACACTTTTTGATATGGAGCATAAAAGGAACCAATGGTATCTTTATTGTCCACCAAGGTATCTCTTAATTGCCAAGATCTAGTGACAACGCCGTTAAGTACTTCTGTCACGGTTGCATCTACTTGATTGAAATAGCTGGAGTCATCAATTTGAGCAATATCAACAGCGCTTCCAGGTCCGATAAAAGCTCTTGTGATTTTGATATAATGCAAAGTATCCGCTTGATCCAAGAGACCATAAACGACTGCTGTTTCTTCGAAATTACCAATTAAATCTACCTTTTCACTACAACTTGTAAATAAAAAAGTGCCAATAATTGAGAGAAATAAGATGGTTTTATTCATCATTGTTGGATATTAGTATTTGTAGGTACTTCAGCTTTAACCAATTCCCCTTTCTTACCACGGGCAATTAATTCAATTTCAAAGCAAAGTGATTGTCTCCCTTCTTGTTCGCCATACGCCATTTCCCATGGGATATAGAGCATGTACTTTCCTCCAACTTTCATTTTTGGAATAGCGAAAGTCCAACCTGGAATGACACCTCCTGCTAATTGAAATGCAATAGGTTCTGCCTTATTTTCTTTGTTTTTCATTTTGTGAGAATCTTGTAGGGTATCACCTAAAGAGCTCTTTAAAATATAATGTGCTTTTACATCATCAGTTAATCCCGGCATTGGGCCAGTTCCTTCAGTAAGGGTTTGAATTACAATTCCATTCGGAAATACTTGAGAACCTTTTATTTTTTTAGCGGCAGCCATCATTCTTGATCCATTGGTTTCATTCAGTCCAACCATGAATTTACCCATGATTTCCTTCATTTCCATTTCTTTGATAATGGTATCTCTTTTATAAAGACAATCTTCAAAACCTTTTTTAACCATATTTAAATTGATCAGATCTAAGCCGCCTAATTTTTTAATATCGTAATAAAAAGCGTATCCTGCCATCTTTCCAACGCATCGAGAACCTTCTTTTAAATATTTTTTATTGAAATCTTGAAAGGTTTTCCCGAATAATAGATGCAATGTAGCTAAACAATCATCTGTTGGTGATGTATTTAAATTTGAATTAAATCCAGCAGATAATTCAACCATATCCAAATTGGTAAATTCTTGAGCGCCACTATTAACAATTGATTTTGCATTCATGGCACCAAGTACATAGGAAGTCTTGTCTTTTGAAGAATTAAATACAATTGCTTCTCCATTAGAGGCATCATCTGAACAACTATAAATGAGCGATAGACTAATGAAAACAAGGAAAATAAAGCTGAATTTTTTGAACATGTTTAATCAAATAAATTTAAAATATTTTTTGCAAGAAAAAGATGCGTAGCGAAGATACAAGTTTTAAAGGAATTGAAATTACAATTACCGCTAGAATTATTCTTTTGCGATCAATTAATTTTGATTCACAAAGAAAATCGCGTTAGCAATTTGCAGTTTTCCATTTTCCCAAAAACCTCTAAACAATGGATTATCAATAAAATAGATTACGCTTCCTTGTCCATACGAATGTACACCAACGGTTAAGCTACCTTCTTGCTGACTGCGCACATTAGCACCAACAAATCCTGTTATATGAGCATTTTTGTCATTCACCTTAATGACATCTTCTGATTTTAGTTCGTAAACATCTGCATTCAATTTAAGCGTGAAGTATTTGTCCGAATATCCAAAACATAGTGGGTGACTATTGTCTAAATTACAAGAGTATATTGCTCCAATAAGTGTGTTACTAATTGCTTCTCTTTCACTTTGAGCATAATTAATTTCTTTTGAATCGGAAGTAGTATCAGTTGCATTTTCCTTGTACTTAATTCCGTAACCTTCTAAGGAGGTGAAAGAATTAACAGAATTACCCATTACAATTAATTTGCCTCCGTTTTCTATCCATGTTCCAAGATATTCTTTTGAAGCAAAATCAAAACTTCCTTCAGGAATAAATAGTACATCTAAAGAATTTAAAGCTTCTGATAGATCAGCCTCAAAAATAAGTTGAACCGATTGATGTAAATCTTGTTCAAAATAGTGCCAAACTTCACCAACTGACAGGGAGGAAGCATTTTCACCGATTAATAAACCAATGTTTTGTTTGGCTATTTTTTTAACACTTGAAGATCCTAAATCTAATCCCTTATCCACAAATCCAGATGCCACGCTTTCAAGAGTAACTCCATACTGTTGCGCAATACTTTTTACTTTTTCATCAAAATCGTTTCTTTTGTTTTCTCCTCGGAGAAGAATTAAACTTCCTTTTTTAAAAACTTTTCCTTCTATTTCAAAATCTTGCTCATTGAAGTAAACATTAAAATTGTTTTTCTGAAGTGCGGTCAAACATCTTGCGTGCGTCATAGAATTCCAGGGTAAAATATAGGCAAAACAAGAGGTGGGAGGTGCTTTATCCAATTTATCACTACTAGATAAAGATCCAAGTTTTCCAAGTAATTCTTGCTCACTCGCAATGGCGTGAACTCCATATGCATATGGAAGGGACCATGCAGTAATATCATAGGTCAATGAATCTGATAATTTGGTAACGGGTTCAAAGAGCACATTAACCAAAGTTCCTTTTAATTGCTTTGTGGAAATTACTATGTCATTAGCTTTCAATTTGTATGAGATAGAGGCTCTTTGTTCAAAATCAAATCCTTTAACGGCACTATTTTCTATTCCGAAAGAATATTTGATTTCATGTTGATCCAGTAGTGTTAATAAGGAACTAATATTGGGAGCATTTCCATCTAGAATATAGCTTTTGTATTTATAATTTTTGTTCTTGCAAAATGCTTGGTATTCACTGATGAGTTTTTTTGATTTTTCAGAACTTACTTCTACGGTTGAAATTCCAGTAGTAACATGATGGGTTACTCTATCCAACAAACTTAAAGTATCACCGACTTGGGTAATAACTGACAAACCAGCCCTGCCGCTTCCGCCTTGTTCGTAGGTCATTCCAATCGAACCATTATAGGTAGGGTAGGTGTCTCCATAACTTGGATATAGAAGGTCGAAAATCTCTTTTGAAAAATAGAGCCAAGACGCTTTGTCAAAATATTTAGCGTGATTTTTACCAATATCTTTTTGAAATGCTCTTTGCCAATCTGTAATCACTTCGTGGTAAGGTTCTGCTGCAGGAGGAAAATAATAAGGTTCATTTATTCCTTGCTCGTGAAAATCAACATGAACATGAGGGAGCCAACTATTGTACAATGGAATTCTTGTTTGAGATTCGATTTGTGTCAACCATGCCCAATCTCTATTTAAGTCGAATAGATAATGATTAGGTCTTCCGCCTGGCCAAGGTTCATTGTGTTCAGCGGAAATTCTATTGGACTCAAAAGGTTGATTTCCATATTGATAATAAAAGTTAACATAACGATCTCTTCCATCAGGATTAAGGCATGGGTCCATAATGACGACTGTGTTTTCGAGTAAATTTTTATTTTTAGTCAATAAGTCATAAGCGGTTTGCATGGCAGCTTCCGTGCCTGAACTTTCGTTTCCATGAACATTATAACTTAACCATACAAGGGCTACATCTTCTTGTGGTGCATTATTCATGTGGTTTTGACGAATGGTTTCAATGCGTTTTAAATTCGCTTCGGAGGCAAGAATACAAATAAACAATTCTCTATTTTCATAGGTATGACCATAGCTAACCTTCTTTACTTGATTTGGGTATGATTTCGATAATTCGTTAAAGTAATGGATTACTTGATCGTGCCGAGTAAATTGTTTTCCAATAGAATAACCTAGAATTTTTTCGGGTGTAAATACATCCTGTGCAAAGGTGCACCAAGAAGTGAATATTATTACGATTAAAAGGACTTTACACATAGCTTCATTTATCTTTCAAAGCTAATGAATATAAAGAAGTTTACAAAACCCAAAGATTAAATTAAGCCTCTATTTCTAAGAAATTCATCTAAAGCTTCTATATCAGTAAACAAGACATCTCTTGCCTTACTTCCTTGAAATCCTCCAATAATTCCCATAGCTTCTAATTGATCTACAATTCTTCCAGCTCTGTTGTATCCTAGTTTAAGTTTTCGTTGAAGTAAACTAGCCGAACCCTGCTGATTCATAACGACTATTCTTGCGGAATCGACAAACATAGTGTCAATTTCATTCATGTCAAAATCCCCTCCACCGTCGGCACCTTCAGCAATGTATTCCGGAAGAATTAAGGCGTCTGGATAAGCGCGTTGTTCACCGATAAAACTACAAATGTCTTCCACTTCTGGTGTGTCTACAAATCCACATTGTAAGCGCTTCATATCTGATCCAGTTGAAATCAACATGTCTCCTCGCCCTATCAATTGATCTGCACCTGAGGCATCTAATATAGTTCTGGAGTCAATTTTAGACAATACTCTAAAAGCGATTCTCGCTGGGAAGTTGGCTTTGATCATTCCTGTAATAACATTTACGGAAGGCCTTTGAGTAGCAACTATGAGATGAATACCAATAGCTCTGGCTAATTGTGCAATTCTAGCAATTGGGTGTTCTACCTCTTTCCCAGCAGTCATAATTAAGTCAGCAAATTCATCAATGAGCACGACGATGTATGGCAAGTAACGGTGACCATTTTCAGGGTTTAACCTTCTATCAATGAATTTTTTATTATATTCAATAATAGTTCTAACACCTGCTACTTTAAGTAATTCGTATCGATCATCCATTTCTATACAAAGAGAATTCAGCGTATTGACCACCTTGGAAGTGTCTGTTATTATCGCATCTTCTTCACCTGGTAGTTTCGCTAGGTAATGGCGCTCAATTTTATTGTATAAGGTAAGTTCCACTT
>CANJQZ010000035.1 GCA_947476515.1 Flavobacteriales bacterium | reverse complement strand
TAATAGTCTGATCATAAGACTTACTCTCCCAACGCCCCATCAAAAACATGGCATCCATTATAAAACTTGCTTTTTTACCTACCGAAACAAGTCCTGCTATTCCAAAAATTGGAGCCTTAATCATGTCGTTATTTTTTACTTCGTATTGAGGAATATTAGGACTAGAAAACTGCCCATTGCCATAATCAACTGCCGCATAGGTGCCTGGAGTGCTTAGAACAGTGTTTCCGAATAGCCTCGGAGCCTTAATATAAGAATAACCAGCCGAGAAAGTTATATTATTTTTACGATCTCCTATCGTAAGCATTCCCCAATGAAGTCCACCCCAAATACGACCTTGCGCAATATAACCAGAACTTGCCATTATGGTACCTACCCCAAAATTTACTTTCTCATTTCTTGTAGGGAAAGTGTACTTTAATGCTAAACCAATAGGACTTGCAATCCAAGAAGACATAACGCCTATCGAAAAATTATTAGAAACTGCAAAATGAACTTCTGGTCCACCTAAATTAATTTTTGAATAATTCTCCCCTTTCAAAATAGAAAATGCATTGGTGCTAAATTGATAACGGGTTGTAAAAACGCCTGAACCTCTATATTCTCCATTTATTATTTGACTCTTAGTATCACTTATTAAAACAATTGATTTAATATCTGACTTATATATATAGATATTACCAATAGTAGAGGTTTTCATTAAAATTTCACGACCATCATCACTTAAAATTTTACCTATAAATTCTTGATTATTAGATTTAATTACTACATAAGTGTTGGTGTCAATTTCACTCGTTTGTGACCAAATAATTGGAGCACTAAAGATGCAAAAAAGAAAAACGAGATACTTAAAAGTTTTCATAATTTATTAGTTAAATATTTTTCAAATTTAAGGAATACTTTCAATAATTCATTACGCATCATTTAAATAGGAACGATGAACACGAGGGGAAAAAGAAGTAAGTACTTCATATGGAATAGTTCCCATTAACAAAGCCAGTTGCTCGATAGATTGATTGGATCCAATCACTTCAACTTCCTCGCCTACGCTAACCTGTAGCTCCGTTATATCAACCATAATCATATCCATGCAAACTCTACCTATGGTAGAACAAGCCTTGCCTAAAATGAAAACCTTGCCTTTTCCATTACTGAGATTTCTTTTAAATCCATCACCATATCCTATTGGAATAATTGCAATTTTTATTTCATTAGTGGCAATATAAGACCGATTATAACCAACGCTAGCTCCAGCTTGAATGGTTTTAATTTGTGAAACAACACTTTTCCATGCAACGATAGGTTGCAATTTTTTGGAAAATTGAGGGTCTTGATTGATTCCAAACATCCCAATTCCAATGCGCACCATATCAAATTGAGCCTTAGGATAATTCACTAAACCCTCTGAATTAAGTAAATGTGATATAAAATCATAATTTATGGCCAACTTAATCTGCTTAATTGCCAATTCAAACTGACTGATTTGCAAATTCGTAAATCGATTGTCTCTTCTATTATCGGCGTCAGAGAGGTGAGAATATACTCCTTTTACAACGATTTCGGGTTGGGTTTGTAAAATATCGGTAAGCTTTCTTATTTCTTTTAATTCAAATCCCAGACGATGCATTCCAGTATCCAATTTAATATGAATTGGGAATCCACTGCGATTCATACCTATTAACTGATGTACGAATGCCGTTAACTGCTCAAAACTATATAATGCAGGTTCTAAATTATAATCAATACAATCAGAAAATGCAGAATCTTCGGCATTCATGACAAGAATCGGGATTTTTACACCTGCCTTTCGCAATTCGACTCCCTCATCTACATAGGCAACACCTAGATAATCGACACCTATTTTTTCTAAAAACAATCCAGTCTTTACCAATCCCATGCCATAAGCTTGAGATTTAATCATGGTGAGCATTTTAGTGGAAGGATGTATTAATTTTTTAAAGGCTGTTAGATTATTTCTTAAAGCTGAAAAATCAATTAAAAGCTCTGTTTTGTGTTTTTTTAATTTCAATTTTACCGCGAATTCCTGCATATTAGCTTGTCTGGTTCCCTTTACCAAAACCAAGGCATTGTGGATATCAAATTTCGGAATATCTCCTGGCTGACAAATCAACAAAAGATCCAAATTAAAAGGAGCTGTAATTATTTTAATTTTATCCTCCATTGAAGTATTCGGTGCATGCAAACCAACAACTAAAACCCTTTTTCGACCTGCTGCTTGCGTCAATTGATACTCCAAGGAATACACTAAAGCGTCTAAATCTAGGTTGTAGGTATCATTGATAATCAAAGATTCATCGACGCCTTCAAAAGTTTCAAGTCGCATGGCTAATTGAGGTAACTGAGGCAATAGTGCTACAATTTGTTTTTTAGTCACTTTGAAATAAAGTGCTATTCCGATTGCAAGCGAAGCAGAATGGCGACTCCCTTTATCCATAAATGGCATTGCCTTAAACTCCGTTTCAAAGTCTAATTCGGGTAAAATGACAGCATTACTTTGGTCTACAATCGATTGATCCATATATATACCTGCACCGAAAAAAGATTTTTTTACCTTACGAAACAAGATAGATTTTTCTGATATGAGTTCCTTTCGATCCTTAAAATTTTCTGAGTGCGCTTGACCAATGGTGGTGAGTACACCATAATCTGGCTGAATCATTTCATAAAGGGCCTCCATTTCACCTGGAATTGAAATTCCGGTTTCAATAATGGCCATGTCTGCATCAGACTTAAGCGTCAATAGAGATAAAGCTACGCCAAGTTGAGAATTATAACTTTTTGGACTTCTATAAATTTTATAATTACTCGATAACAAATGGTAGAGCCATTCTTTTACAGTAGTCTTTCCAACGCTTCCTGTAATAGCTATAATTGGATATTTTAAAGTTGCACGGTGGTGTTTGGCTAAAGATTGAAGTGCTATTAAGACATTAGGTACTTCTATAAAAATTGCTTCAGAAAAAATTACTTCAGGGCAAACCTCAACAACAAAAATGCGGATCCCCTTTTCATAGGCAGCTGCAATAAATTGGTGACCATCTCTAAATTCACCTTTCAAAGCAAAAAACACTTGATTTGACGAAGCGTTTATTTTTCTTGTATCAACAATTACCGAATCGACTTTTCCGTCAGATAAGAAATCTTGGGAATAGCTTCCCTGAATAATTTCGATGAAATACGATAAAGATATTCCTAACTTCAATGGCTTATTTTATTATAACAAGAACGACACAAAGGCTGATATTTTTCAACCGCACCAACTAAAACTTGAGCAGTTTCATTCGCAGTACGATGTGAAAACTGTGCTAAATTACCACATGACAAACAAATAGCATGAACTTTTGTAACATATTCTGCAATTGCTAATAAATCAGGAATAGGTCCAAAAGGAGTTCCTTGATAATCCATGTCAAGTCCTGCAATAATGACCCTAACACCTCTAGCGGCAAGTTGATTACAAACTGAAACTATACCTGGATCAAAAAACTGAGCTTCATCAATGGCGACAATTTTCTGATCTGACCAAAGTGAGATGATTTCACTTGAATTTTCAATTAATTTAGAGGCCAATGCACTTCCCTGATGACTCACAACATTATTGTCAGAATAGCGATTGTCAATTTTAGGTTTTACTAATAATACCTTCTGATTGGCAAATTCTGCGCGTTTTATTCTTCGTAAAAGCTCCTCTGTTTTTCCAGAAAACATAGATCCACAAATTACTTCAATCCAACCATGTTGTCTTCCTTCTCCGGGAAATTGTTCCAAAAACATAATAAAAAGTTTTTAACATTAAATCGCTCAATAAAATTAAGAATTTTAACGCGTTAAAACGCTGAGTTTTCTAATTTTGATATATAAAAACATTAATTACTAATTAGGCGTTAAAAGTTAATTAGATTAATGAGAATTTAAACCACTTTCGAAAAAATTGCAGTATGAAAACAATCATTGATTCCATTAGTAAGAAAATTCATTCACTTGAATCTACACCATTAAATAGTGCCGAATTAAATGAATTAATCATAAAGTCACAAGAACTAACGGAACGCTTAATCATTTTAAGATATAAAGCATATGAGCAACAGGTTTTTGGAACGGTTCAAGAAGAAGATAAAATCACTCCTGAGGTATCAATAACTGAGATTGAAAGTCCGATTAGTATCCCTGAAATTACACCTGATCCAGAAGAAAGACCTGTAATTGATTTTTCATGGGTAGAAGAAGAAACAGAAGAACCAACAATAGAAGAAGAGCAGAGCAATTCGATTGATTTAGCTGAGGAAGAAATAGTAGATGAATTACCTGAAGTAATAGAGGAATTAGAAGAAGCGTTGAGCGATTCAAATGAGGAAGCATTGAACGAAGAAATAGAAGAGGAAGTTATTCCAACTATTGAAGAAGAAGCTCCTTCACTCTTTTCAGCACCGGGGCCAATCCAAGAACAAGAACACAATGGCGTCAACATCGGCGAACTTTCAGAAACAATAGATAGTATAAAAAAAGTGGAGCAAAATGTTAAAGAACAATATGGTATTATCCCATTAGAAACATTGATTGGTTCGTTCACATTAAATGAAAAACTTCAATTTATCAATGAATTATTTGGAGGTTCTAGTGAAGCATTTACTAGTAGTGTTAAGACATTGGATAGTCAAGAGAATATGAGAAGTGCTAGAGAATTTATCGCCAATATTGCTGTTCAGCATCATTGGGATTTTGAAAATTCAATTGATATCATTGACGACTTCATGCTTAAAATTTGCAGAAGATATGCGGCTTCTCTTAGCGCTTAGTCTTTTCATTTGCTTACCATCTTATGGGCAAGACGCATCAAGAACATTTATTGAAACCTTATGTTCACCTAACATGTGGGGAAGAGGTTATGTAAATGGTGGCGATTCTATTGCGGGGGAGTTTATTTCAAACGAATTTAAAGCAATCGGGCTTCTTCCTTTTAAAAATTCATATAAGCAACATTTCAAATTTCCCGTCAATACCTTTCCAAAAGAAATGGTATTTATTGCCGAAGAGGATACGCTTAATCCAGGAATTGATTATTTAGTTGACCCTAGTTCTGCCGGAGGTAAATTTAACTACAAGACACTTTACTTTAATGGTGATGAACTCTTAAAGAAGGAAAGAAAAGTATTGAAGATCCCAGAAAACACTATTTTAATAGTGAGGAATTATGGGTTCACGAGAGACAGCATCCAAGCCATTAAAAAATATTTGCATGCCCTTGCTGCTGACTTCCCAATAATAGAATTGACTCAAGACAAGCTGACTTGGTCCGTATCCCAAGAAAAAATGGCGCATCCGTACTTACTTGTATGCCAACATCCAGAAATAGCAAAATGCAAGGATATAAAAATAAATATCACTCAAATTTGGGAATCAAGTCACACCGCTGCGAATATTGTTGGCTACTTACCTGCACATAAAAAATCAGATGAATTTCTAGTTTTGAGTGCTCATTATGACCATTTAGGCTGTATGGGAGAAGACACTTATTTTCCAGGGGCGAATGATAATGCGAGTGGAAATGGAATGTTGGTAGCGCTTGCTAAAGAATTAAGTACGAAAAAATTAAAATATAACATAGTATTCGTAGCCTTTGCTGGAGAAGAAATTGGTCTTTTAGGATCTAAATATATGGTTGAACATCCCTTATTTCCTCTTGAAAAAATTAAGTTTTTAGTGAATCTGGACATCATGGGAAGTGGCGAAGAAGGAATAACCGTTGTCAATGCAAGTTTATTTCCAAAGTCATTCAAACAATTAGAAAAAATAAATTCCCGTAAAGAATTAATTGAAGCAATTAAACCAAGAGGCCCGGCATCGAATTCAGATCATTATTATTTCACTAAAGCAGAAGTGCCCTCCATTTTTATTTATACCATGGGACCTAATAAAAATTACCATGATGTTGCGGATCAATATACTGCACTTAGTTTTTCAGCATATGATAATATCAAAAAACTAGTATTGTTATTCTTGTTTAGATTTTAATTACTCTTCAATAAATTGACAAGAATTGAGGTTTGGCCAATTAAATAAATAAGAAAAATAACCAAGGCATGAAATACTAGATCCATTGGTTTTTGAGTATACAACACGGCAACTGTGAAAGCTAAGAACAAAAGCATTTGTGTTGTTGTGAGCGATAATATTGGAAGGACAATATCTTTAGGATTCTTTTTTAATGCCGGAAACATGATCAGCCATGAGGAGGCCGTTAAACTAAAACTCACTAAATAAACCACAAAAAATTCTTTAAATTTCAAGTTGAAAAGAGCAGACCAACACAATAGAAAGTAGCAAAATAATAGTATGGTGATAAGCAGGGCTGAATTTAAAAAATACTTAATTTCAGGAGATTTAAGATTCATCGTTCATTTTTTTTAGCGATCGAAAAACAACAATAAACGAAATGATAACCCCTAATAATAAAAGACCTGCAGTCCAATAGGGTGTTCTTGTTAACCATTTATGATCGAGGTAAGAACCTAGATAAGCAAAGGCAATGATAATAACAGCCATTTGAATTCCAATGGTAGAAAATCGTAAGAGTAAATTTGATTTATCTTTCAATTAGAAGAATTAGTCTTCTAATTCAACATCTGCTGTGAAAGTTGTAGTGGTCATTGGAGATTTCATAACGCATGAACCTTCAAAATAAGCACCTTCTTCGATAGTCAATTTAGTAGCTTGAATATCTCCTTTAATTCTAGCTGTTGAACGCATAACCAATAAATTTTCAATCGTTAATTCACCATGAAGAGTTCCTTCTATTTCAGCGTTAACACAAACAAGATTTCCTTTTATTTTACCTGACGCACCAACTAGTACTTTTCCTGAGCAAGAAACATTTCCAATAACATCTCCTTCGATGATAATATTTGAATCAGAAACTAAATCTCCATTCAGTTCAGTACCTGATAAAATCCTATTAAATTCAGCGCTTCCTTCGTTAGTTGAAGTTGTTCCAAAAAATTCTTTTCTTTTTAACATAACTAGTAATTAAGATCGTAAAACTCCTTATACGCATCAAAGTTAGATGATTCAATCAACTTTTTCAAATTTTCTTGAGTAATAATCTGAATTCTGTTGTTTTGCCAATCATTCAAAAACTGATAAGATGCTTTATAGGCATTGATATAATCATTCGCGAGTTTGATAGAATTAAATTCTGTAATAATAATAAAAGGCACTTCAGTAAGAGTCATTCTACTAGCCACCTTAAGTTTGGCAACCTTATATTGCTTTGATGTAAAGTCTGAAATATCATTTCTTGCATCCCCTATTTCTTCCTCTTCATCCATAAGAACAATTACAAATTGGGTAACCGTATCATTATAATTGAAGATACTTGTTTTTGAAACCGGAAGCGCTAAATTAACAGAATAGCCTTTTTTCAAAATATCAATTAATTCCTGAGCTCTTTTAGATTGATCAGAATTGGGTTTTTCTTCAATTATATTATTTAATTTGGGGAGAAGTGACTGTTTATCCTCTGTTAGTTGTCCAGCTGCTAAAACATTAAGCAATAGGTATTCAGCGCGTAAAGCATTCGATTTATCATTATCCAATATTTTTTGAGAAGTGGTGTAGACAAGATTATATTCTTTTGATTCATATTTTTTAACAAGCGAAAGATAATCTTTTTGAGCAGCGATGCGCCCTTCTTTTTGTTTAACAAAGAAATCTGGATCTTTAAAATAATTAGCCATATCCGAATTAGGATAATGCTTAATTATGTAATCTTTATATTGTTTTGCGATAGCAGTACCTTCATTAATGGTATATAATTGAAATGCCGAAGACAGATCAGTAAGACCAATCCTATTTTTTTCCATTACTTTTTCAAACTGAGTAGCTGCCAAAGTATTTTCATTCAGTAACTCTTTGTAAAGAAGCCCAGAGGTATAGAGTGCTTCAATTTCACGCAAAATTGATGCTTCCATTAAGGAGTCTGATAAGGGGAGGTTTTTTCTTAATGATTCAATACTTAAAGTATCTTTTTCTTCTGTTTTTTCTTGACTTACTAAAGTTGAATCTTGACTTTTCTCTTTATCAAAAGAAACGATAATTTTATCTGATCGCCGCCAATCATCTTCATTTTCTCTTACACCCCATAATTTTTTAAATTCATTAACACCTTCTTGTATAAGTTTGGTATTGTTCCAGTACCATTTATTTCCAGATACATTTCCAACTGGAGCATTATTTTCTTGCAAGGCTAATAATTTTGCTGCCTCTTGTTCTTTTCGGCGTTGCTCTTCTTTTTTAATGTTTTTAATTAAGTCTTTAAGAAAAGTAGTCTGTTCTTTTTCTGACATTTTAGCAATTCTTTGAACACTATCTTCAAATTGAGCTGTTTCAATTGCCTTTACTAAATCGGCTAATTTATTTGCTTTAGATTTAACAACATCTCCATTTGGATAATCCTCAGGCATAAATTTAGCACATGAATCATAGTATTTTTGTGCTGGCAAATAATTTCGTTCAAAGAAGGAAATATCACCTAATTTTTCATATGACAAAGCTTTTTGTCGTTTATTCGTTGTAGAATAAAAAGCAGAATTGGTTAAATGACTTTTCGCTATTGGGTTGTTTCCTCGATTCAACTCAACAACTGCTTTTGCATAATATATTTGATCTTTATATGGAGCGTTTTTAGTATCGCGCGCCATTTTATCTAATCCTTTTAAAAGTTTAACATTATTTCCAAGCATAGCTCTATTGAGTCGTGCATTAAAAGCCACCTCATAAGCAGCAGCAGCTGTGTTTGCTTTTACATAATGGAAATCGGCCGAATCTACCTCACCTTTCAGTTGATATATTTGAGCTAAAATAAAATGTAATCTTGCTTTTTCTTGTTTATTGGGGCATTTTGGAATTGCATTTGATAGCGAGAATGCAGCATCATCATATTGTTTTCGTTTAGCAGCCAATTCAGCTTGCGCTTTAAATATTTCAAACTGCAAGGATTTTGACATGATGGGTTGAGCATCGGGAGACTTTTTTTCTTTAGCATGAACAAAAGGAACAAAGTCCATAAACTTTTTCTTCTTTTGACTCAGTGCTGTTTCTTGAAGAGACTCAAGAATTAATTTAGCTTCAGAGAATTTATTTTGCTGAATATAAATTTTAGCAATCCACATTTCGGCAATATAGCGCGAAGGGTCATTTTGAAAAAAGCGCTTTACAAATTGAAAATTCTTTAATGATTTCTCATAATCCCTTCTATAGAAAAGAGATTTTCCTACCGTTATCCAATTTTCATCAATCCACTTATTATGCTCCGCCTCTTTCATGCTCATATCTTCCGTTGAAGGCATAGAGTGATTTTTTATTACTTTGGAGCATTTTACAATGGCGGTATCTATCGCTGGATACATTCCTTTGACCTCAGTTTCATTGGGTAATGGAGCGATCGGAAGTATGGAATAAAAATCATCTTTTCGTGCACTTGTAAAAGTAAAGAGTGATTGCGTCAATAATTCATTGGCATTAAAGTGGCCGTTATATTTGGCTGTCATTCCATGATAGAAACGATTTAAACCTGTATTTTTTTCTGTAGAGCAAGAGAACAACACAATAAATGCTGCAATAACAAAAAAATATCTACTCACTCTATTCATAAAAACGAATTGGAATAACTTAAAAATTGGAAATTTATTATAATAACTTTTGACCTATGCAATATTTGTAAATACTTGTTGAATATCGTCATCATCCTCAATTTTATCGAGCATTTTTTCAATATCAACCAACTGTTCTTCTGTAAAATCAACAGGGGTAGTTGGAATTCGTTTTAGACTTGATTTTTGTACTATGATATTTAAGTCCTCTAATGCCTTAGCTATAGAGCCAAAAGCAGTATAATCTCCATAAACAATAATTTCTTGATCATTCACTTCAATTTCTTCACCACCAGCATCAATCAATTCCAATTCCAATGTTTCCGGATCAATTTCATCTGTTTTTACTATTTCAAAAACACTTTTTCTAGCAAACATAAATTCCATAGAGCCATTAGGAACTACAGCTCCACCAGCTTTATTAAAATATGATTTAACATTTGCCACCGTGCGTGTAGGATTATCAGAAGCACATTCCACATAAACTAATACACCATGTGGACCTTTTCCCTCATAGTTTACTTCTGTAAAGGAAGCTAAATCTTTTTGTTCTGCTCTTTTAATTGCAGCATCAATATTATCCTTCGGCATATTTTCCGATTTGGCATTTTGAATTGCTGTTCGCAATTTTGCATTAGTAGATGGGTCCATTCCACCTTCTTTTGCAGCCATCGTGATTGCTTTTCCGAGTTTCGGAAATATTTTGGACATTTTATCCCATCGTTTTTCTTTTGATGCTCGTCGATATTCAAACGCTCTTCCCATAAAAAATTAGTTTTGTCAAAATTAACAAATTCAAGTTGCATTTTCAAACCAATGCACTAGCAGATCTTAAGTATTTGTTCAATATAGTTTAAGACGGGTTCTTTACCAAAACCTGAAATACTTGAAGAAGTAAAAACTGGGGGTATTTCTTCCCATGTTTTTAACATTTCCTTTTTAAATTTGGCCAAATTTCGCTGTAATTCAGAGCTAGAAAGTTTGTCTATTTTTGTGAATACAAGAACAAATGGAAGTTGCTTTTCTCCACACCAATTAATAAATTCCATATCAATCTTTTGAGGCTCTAATCTGGCGTCAAGGAGTATGAAAATATTCATTAAAGTCTCTCTCTTCATCAAATAATCAGAAATAAACTTTTCCCAATTAGAACGCATAGATTTTGAGGCTTTAGCGTAGCCATAACCTGGTAAATCAACCAAATACCATTCCTCATTAATGACAAAATGATTGATAAGTTGTGTCTTTCCAGGAGTCGAAGATGTCTTAGCTAATTTTTTATTTCCAGTAATCAAGTTTATAAGCGAAGATTTACCTACATTAGATCGGCCAATGAAGGCAAATTCGGGTTTCCCATCGGTAGGACATTTTTTTATATCCGTATTGGAAATTGCAAAAGCAACAGTTTTGATTTTCATAAGAACACAAAGATAATCTTTTTATTTTTTGAGTCTGTGTGAACAAAAAACTATCCTTCTTGTTTAAGAGCCACAATAGTACTTAATTAGAATGGCAGAATACAAAATAAAAGATTTAGAAGTACTTGCAGGCGTTAAAGCTCATACCATTCGTATATGGGAAAAACGCTATGGAATTTTAAATCCAGATCGTACTGAAACACAAATAAGAAGTTACTCTGATAGTGAATTGGTTCAGCTCATCAATATCTGTTTACTCAATAAAAATGGCTTCAAAATTTCTAAAATTGCTACGCTAACGAAGGAAGAAATTCAAGACAGAGTTTGGTCTCTCATGGGAAATTCAAAAGTTAATGATAGTTGTGAGAAATTATTACTAGCATTAATTGACATGAATGAAGTGTTGTTTAGAGATACGCTAGATCATTTAATTTCAGAAATACAATTAGAAAAAACTTTTAGTGAACACCTTATTCCCTTTTTAGATAGAATTGGTGTTATGTGGTTGGTGGGCAGTATTAAACCAGCTCAAGAGCATTTTATTTCCAATCTAATTCGGCAAAAAATAATTGCTGAAATTGATAAACAAAAAATCCCTGAAGTCACCACACATCCCGTATTGCTTTATTTACCTGAGCATGAATGGCATGAAATAAGTTTACTGTTTTATCATTATTTATTACGGAGCAAAGGAATATTTACCTTGTATTTAGGTCAAAGTATGCCTTATGAATCCTTAATATCCTGCATTAAAGATATTTCACCATCTTGTATCATTACCTCATGGTTGACATGTGTTGACTTAGATTTTATGCGCAGCTACTTTAAAAAATTAAAACATGATTTAGAAGGGCTGCCGATTTATGCTGGTGGGGCACAAATAAATCTCAATATTTCGGTAGTCAATGATTTGATAATTGAAGTAAAAAGTAGCTCAGAACTTTTAAGTCATTTTAGTGACAAAAAATCAACTCCGTTCTTAAATTAAAGGACGATATTGATGATTTTGCCATGTACCACAATAATTTTTTTAGGATTTACTCCTTCTGTCCACTTTTGAATCTCAGGCAAATCTAAAATCATAGCTTCAATTTCTGTTGCGGTTAAACTTTGTGCTAAGGTAATTTTCAATCTCATCTTACCATTAAAAGAAACTGGATAATCAATATTCTCTTCCACTAAAAATTGAGGATCGAATTTTGGATATTGACCCTCAAAAATAGAAGTGCTATTTGGAGAGAGTTGTGACCAAATTTCCTCTGTAATATGAGGCGCGTAAGGCGCCATAAGTAAGGTGAGTTGTGTTAGAATATGCCTATTTACGCATTTCTGTTCACTTAATTCATTCACACAAATCATAAAACTAGATACTCCCGTATTAAATGAAAATCTATCTAAATCATCTCGCAGTCTTTTTATAGTTTTATGCAATGATTTTAATGATGCTGCTGTAGCTTGGCCATCTTCAACTTTAAAATTACCTGAAGCATAAAAAAGTCTCCAATATTTTTTTAAAAACCCATGAACTCCAGTTATTCCTTTAGTATCCCAAGGCTTACTTTGTTCCAATGGACCTAGAAACATTTCATACATTCTGAGGGTATCTGCACCAAATTTTTGCACTAGTTCATCGGGAGTCTGCACATTAAATTTAGATTTTGACATTTTCTCCACCTCAAATCCACAAGAATAAGTTCCATCATCTTCTAAAATAAAAGAAGCGTCTTTATATTCTGCCATCCAATT
>CANJQZ010000034.1 GCA_947476515.1 Flavobacteriales bacterium | reverse complement strand
ATTAATCAAGAAACCAATATTGCAACAATTACTTTTGGACATGCCTCAAGTAATTCGTTACCAGGTGCTGTTTTGCAACAACTTGCAGAAAAGATTACCGCTTATGGAAAAGACGCATCCGTAAAAGTTATTATTCTATCTACTCAAGGCGAAAAAACATTTTGTGCAGGCGCAAGTTTTGATGAATTAATTGCAATCGATGACCTCGATACGGGAAAAAAATTCTTTTCTGGCTTTGCAAATGTGATCAATGCCTGTAGAAAATGTCCCAAATTAATTATTGGAAGAATTCAAGGCAAAGCAGTTGGTGGCGGTGTTGGAATTGCTTCAGCTGTAGATTATTGTTTGGCTACCACTACTGCTTCCGTAAAATTATCTGAATTAGCGGTTGGAATCGGACCCTTTGTGGTTGGTCCAGCAGTGGAAAGAAAAATGGGATTGGCTGCGATGAGTGAATTGGCTGTTAACGCAACAGAATGGCGCTCTGCTCTTTGGGCTAAAGAAAAAGGCCTTTATGCCGAAATTTATGAAACCATTCCTGAAATGGACGAACAAATAGCGATTTTAGCTTTAAAATTATCTAAATCAAATCCAGCTGCTATGCAAGCACTGAAAGAAATTTTTTGGCAAGGAACCGAGCATTGGGACACCTTGCTAATGGAGCGCGCTGGAATCAGCGGAACCCTTGTTTTGAGCGACTTTACACGACAAGCAATAGCTAGTTTTAAAAATCGTTGATAAATTCTTTTATTTTTTTTCAATTTCCTTTGTTAATAAAAACTATAATCCTATCTTTGCACCCCTAATTTTAGGGTTTTTAGTGATAATATAAAGAGTACAACGTGGATACATTAAGTTATAGAACAATCTCTGGTAATGCGCAAACTGCTGATAAGAAGTGGTTTATCGTTGATGCCGACGGTCAAACAGTTGGTCGTCTAGCAAGTAAGGTAGCGAAAATCATTCGTGGAAAATACAAGACTTGTTACACACCTCATGCTGACTGCGGTGATAATGTTATAGTTATTAATGCAGAGAAAATAGCATTTTCAGGTACAAAACTTGAGAATAAAGAATATATCCGTTATTCTGGTTATCCAGGTGGACAGCGTTTTACTTCTGCTGAAAGCATGTTGAAAAATCATCCTGAGCGTTTAATTGAGAAGGCTATCAAGGGTATGTTACCTAAGAATACATTAGGAAGAAAATTATTCACAAATTTAAAGGTATATGTTGGCGATACGCACAAGCATGAAGCACAACAACCTACATTATTAAAATTAGATACTCTTAAGTAATTATGGAAGTAATAAACGCGCTAGGAAGAAGAAAGACGGCAGTTGCTCGTGTATATTTATCCAAAGGAAAAGGTACTATATCAATCAACAAGAAGCCAATGGCTGAAATGTTTCCAATTGATGTATTGCAAGCAAAAATTAATCAACCATTTGTATTAACTGATAATGTTGGAAAATTCGATGTTAATGTTAATGTAATGGGTGGTGGAATCAACGGGCAAGCAGAAGCTATTCGTTTAGGTATCTCTCGTGCACTTGTTGAATTATCAGCAGACAACAAACCTTTGCTTAAGGCAGATGGATTGATGACGCGTGATCCAAGAATGGTCGAGCGTAAGAAACCAGGTCAACCAAAAGCAAGAAAGAAATTCCAGTTCTCGAAGCGTTAATCGAAATTGGGAGTTTAGCATCCAAACTCTTGAGTACTTGTCAAAGGACCCCTCAATTGTTGCACAAATTAGGAAAGTAAACAAATATATATTATGTCTAAATTAAATTTTGAAACACTTCTAGCGGCTGGAGTACACTTCGGTCACTTAAAAAGAAAGTGGAACCCTGCAATGGCTCCTTACATTTTTGAGGAGAAAAAAGGAATACACATTATCGACTTGAACAAAACAATTGTTCATTTAGATCAAGCGTGTGCTGCAATGAAACAAATTGCAAGATCTGGAAAAAAGATTCTTTTTGTTGCCACTAAAAAGCAAGCGAAAGAAATCGTTTCTGATCATGTTACCAAAATCAATATGCCTTATGTTACTGAAAGATGGACGGGTGGAATGTTAACTAACTTCCAAACAACGCGTAAATCTATCCGTAAAATGGTGATGATTGATAAAATGAAATCTGACGGTTCATGGGAGACTTTGAATAAGCGTGAGAAATTGTTTAAAACACGTCAAAGAGAGAAATTAGAAAAAACTTTTGGTTCGATTGCAGAAATGACACGTCAACCAGCAGCTATTTTTATCGTTGATATTCTAAAAGAACACATCGCTTTAGCTGAAGCACACAGATTAAACATTCCAACTTTTGCAATGGTAGATACGAATTCAAACCCTAAATTGGTTGATTTCCCTATTCCTGCAAATGATGATGCTACAAAATCTATTTCTTTAATCATGGAGCAAATCTGTGAAGCAATTAGAGAAGGTTTAGAAGATCGTAAGAATTCTAAAACAGATAAAGATGAAGCGGAAACTCCAGCAGCAGCTCCAGTAGAAAAAACTACTAGAGCTAGAAAAGGTGCAACAGCTGCTACTGAAGAAGCTCCAGTTGCTGAAGTAGTTGCGGTTGAAGAAACTCCTGCTGTTGAAGTAGCTCCTGTAGCTGAAGAAGTGGTTGTTGAAGAAACTCCTGCAGTGGAAGAAGTAGTTGCTGAAGAAACGCCTGCTACTGAAGAAGCAGCAAGTGAAGAACAAGCAGCAGAATAATTAATAACTTTTAATATTTAAATGTCATGGCTATTACAGCTTCCGATGTAAACAGATTACGTCAACAAACTGGTGCAGGTATGATGGACTGCAAAAATGCCTTGGTTGAATCCAATGGTGATTTTGATACAGCAATCGATATCTTAAGAAAAAAAGGGCAAAAAATCGCTGCCAAAAGAGGTGATAATGATGCCAAAGAAGGTTTAATTCTTGCGCAAACTACTGCGGATGGTAAGACTGGTGTAATGTTAACATTAAATTGCGAAACTGACTTCGTTGCAAAAAATGAAGGTTATGTAAATTTCGTTCAATCAATTGTTGATCTTGCGCTTGCAAAGCTTCCAAATACTGTTGAAGAGTTGAAAGCTTTGTCTTATGATGGTAAACTTTCTTTAGAAGAAAAAATAATCGAACAAGTTGGTGTAGTTGGAGAAAAGCTTGATCTTTCAGCTTATGCTACCATTAGCGCTGAGAATGTTATTGCTTACAACCACCCAGGAAATCAATTAGCAACTTTAGTTGGATTGAACAAATCTTCTGCAGATATCGCAGAAGCTGGTCGTCAAGTGGCTATGCAAATCGCAGCAATGAATCCAATTGCCATCAATAAAGATGGTGTTGACGCTGCTGTAATTGAAAAAGAAATAGAAGTAGGAAAAGATTTAGCGATCCAAGAAGGGAAACCTGCTGAAATGGCTGAAAAAATTGCTATGGGAAGATTGAATAAATTTTTCCAAGAAAATACCCTATTGTCTCAAGCATTTGTTAGAGATAATAAAGTAACTGTAGAACAATTCTTAAACAGTACTGAAAAAGGTTTAACGGTAACAACTTTTAAGCGTTTTGCAATGAGTTAAGAACTTCAAAACTTTAAAATCCCTTGATGCTTGCATTAAGGGATTTTTTTTGTCCAAAAAGTTTCACCTCATTTTAATTAATCGTCCTATATTTGTGTCACATCTAATTTAACTATGAAATATAAACGCATCCTTCTCAAATTAAGCGGAGAATCTCTAATGGGAGAAAAGCAATTCGGTATCGACAATAATAAAATTAATTCCTACGCCTTACAAATAAAAGAAATCTACAAACAAGGTGTTGAAATCGCTATTGTTATCGGTGGAGGAAATATTTTTAGAGGTGTTCAAGCAGAAGAAGGCGGAATGGATCGTACGCATGGTGATTACATGGGCATGTTGGCAACGATGATTAATTCTATGGCTTTGCAATCGGCTTTAGAAGCTGCAGGTGTTAGCACAAGATTACAATCAGCCATTGAAATGAATAAGATATCTGAACCTTTTATAAGAAGAAAGGCAGTGAGACATCTAGAAAAAGGAAGGGTTGTAATATTCGGAGCCGGAACTGGAAATCCATTCTTCACCACTGATTCCGCTGCATCCTTAAGAGCCATTGAGATCAATGCAGAAGTGATATTAAAAGGTACTCGTGTTGATGGAATTTATACAGCAGATCCAGAAAAAGATCCTACTGCAACTAAATTTACAACCATAACTTTTGACCAAGTGTATGCGAAAGGTTTAAATGTAATGGATTTAACAGCGTTTACCCTATGCAAAGAAAATGACCTTCCCATAATCGTATTTGACATGGATACTCCAGGAAATTTAATGAAAGTACTTACCACAGATAATGTAGGAACTCTAGTTCATAATTAAGCAACATAAGATGACAGAAGATTTACAAATGATATATGATGATTTAAAGGAATCAAACGGAAAATCCTTAAGTCATTTCGAAACTGAATTGTTAAAAATACGAGCAAGTAAAGCAACACCTGCCATGCTCAACGGTGTAATGGTGGAGTACTATGGCGCCATGACGCCTCTGCAACAAATTGCAAATGTCAGTACGCTCGACGCAAGAACAATTACAGTTCAACCATGGGAAAAACAAAGTATCAATGATATCGCAAAAGGTATTTTGAATGCTAACCTAGGTTTGAATCCTCAAAGTAATGGTGAACAATTATTAATCTCCGTGCCTCCATTAACAGAAGAACGCAGAAGAGAATTGGTTAAAAAGGCAAAAGCAGAAGGAGAAACTGCAAAAATTGGTATCCGTAATAACAGAAAAGACGCCATTGATTTTGTTAAAACACTCAAGAATGATGGTTTATCAGAAGATCTTGCGAAAGATGCAGAGAGTGCTATTCAAGATTTTACCAATCAAGCCATCAAACAAATAGACGATATTTTAGAAATAAAAGAAAAAGACATTATGACCATCTAATGGTATTTTTGAAACATAAAAAAAGGGAGCCTAGGCTCCCTTTTTTGTTTTTTAACCTAAGTTAATTATAAGGTCCCTCTATTTTCTTGCTCTCTTTCGATGGCTTCAAATAAAGCTTTAAAATTGCCCTTACCAAAAGATTGCGCTCCTTTGCGTTGAATTATTTCAAAGAACATCGTCGGACGATCTACTACAGGCTTAGTGAATAATTGTAATAAATAACCTTCGTCATCTCTATCTATTAAAATACCATGCTGCTTTAATAACTCAATATCTTCATCAATCTCTCCAACACGCTCCAATAAATCTTCATAATAACTGTCTGGAACATATAAAAACTCTACACCTCTATCGCGCATTGCTGAAACAGTGGCGACTATATCATTCGTAGCAACAGCTATATGTTGTACCCCTGGACCATTGTAGAAATCAATGTATTCCTCAATTTGAGATTTCTTCTTACCTTCTGCAGGTTCATTAATGGGGAATTTAATGCGTCCGTTTCCGTTACTCATCACCTTACTCATTAAGGCGGTGTAATCTGTAGAAATATCATTGTCATCGAAGGAAATAATTTGGGCAAATCCCATCACATGAGCATAAAACTGACACCAGGTATTCATTTCGTTCCAATCCACATTACCAACCATGTGGTCAATAAATTTTAATCCAACAGTTTCTGGGTTGTAATGAGATTTCCATGTTTTATATCCGGGTAAAAATACACCAGTGTAATTGGAACGCTCTACAAAAATATGAACCGTTTCACCATAGGTATATATTCCAGATCGAATCACATAACCGTTTTCATCCTCTTCACGCGTAGGCTCCATAAAAGGTTTTGCACCTCTTTTAGTTGTTTCTTCAAATGCTTTTGTAGCATCTTCAACCCACAAAGCAATAACTTTAACACCATCACCATGCTTGTTGATGTGCTCATTGATTACTCCATCTTTGGTCAATGGAGTAGTCAGCACCAAACGAATCTTATCCTGTTTCAAAACATAAGAAACCCGATCTTTCACTCCAGTTTCTAAACCCATAAAAGCTTCCGATTGAAATCCAAAAGCAGTCTTATAATATAAAGCGGATTGCTTGGCATTTCCAACATATAATTCGACATAATCCGTGCCTAAAAGCGGTAAAAAATCTGCTGCATCTGCAAATAATTTCTTCAAACCATATTCTGTGTTTTGAAGGTCTTTTAAATTTTTTATTTCTGTTGACATAATACTAATTTTAAAGTGGTAACCACGATTTTGAATAATCAGGATCTTCAATTCCCATTGCAAAGGTAGTAAGTTGTAATGGTTTAAAGGTATCAATCATTACCGCTAATTCATCTGTTGCTGTTTTTCCTATACTTCGTTCATACGCACCAGGGTGTGGACCGTGAGGTAAACCTGAAGGATGCAAGGTAATTTGACCTTTTTCGATATGATTTCTACTCATAAAATCTCCATCTACATAATATAAAACTTCATCAGAATCTATATTACTGTGATTGTAAGGCGCAGGAATAGCCTGTGGATGATAATCGTATAAACGAGGAACAAAGGAGCAAATTACAAAAGCACTCGTCTCAAAGGTTTGATGCACTGGAGGCGGCTGATGTACTCGCCCTGTTATGGGTTCGAAATCATGTATGCTGAAGGCGTAAGGAAAATTAAATCCGTCCCAACCTACTACATCAAATGGATGAGATCCATATACATAATCATACAGCACATCTTGTTTTTTAATCTTAACAAGAAAATCTCCCTTCTCGTCATGTACTTCTAATTCACTTGGTGGACGCATATCACGCTCACAATAAGGTGAATGTTCTAACAATTGACCAAATAAATTTCTATATCGCTTGGGAGTAAAAATCGGATGAAAAGATTGAAAAATTAATAACTTGTTGTCTGAAGAATCAAAATAAATCTGGTAAATCATACCCCGAGGGATTACGATGTAATCTCCATATTTAAATTCAATATTCCCCAATTGAGTTTTAACCTTACCTGTTCCTCTGTGAATAAATATTACCTCATCCGCATCCGCATTCTTGTAAAAATAATCTGTGGTAGAACTTGTTGGTGCTGCTAACTCAAGGTAAACATCATTATTAACCAACATAGGTTTACGACTTTCTAAATAATCTGCCGTTGGTTCAACTTTAAAACCTTGAAAACTACGCATTTGCATATTTTTACCTACGGCAATTTTAGGAGCGCAGTCTTTTTGACCTAAAACTTCCTTTACAATTGTTGGTGGATATAAATGATACAACAAAGACGACATGCCGTCAAATCCAGCAGTTCCAAATAATTGTTCATGATACAATTCGCCGTTTTCCTTTCGGAATACTGTATGGCGCTTGTGGGGTATATTTCCTAATTTATGATAAAATGGCATAACAAGTCTTTTTTGTTTCTATAACAAATGTAAGAATTTAAGATACTTATAATAAATGATTTTAATCAGTTTTATCATCTTATGGACTCTTTTTTTTAGAACTTGGACATAAATCAAAAAGCAAAAGTTAAATTTGTCCAAATTCAATTGGATGAAAAAAATACTAGTATTGGGTGCCTGCGGACAAATAGGAACAGAATTAGTCCTCACACTTAGACAATTAAAAGGCGAAGAATCTGTGATTGCTGCAGATTTAAAAAATGAATGTCCTGAGATAATTAATAATGGTCCATACATTCAGCTAGATGCACTTGACAAGCAAAGTATTCGAACCTATATAATTGACAATAATATTAAAGAGGTCTATTTATTGGCAGCCCTTCTATCCGCTACAGCAGAGAAAAATCCTGAATTTGCATGGAAACTGAATATGGAAGGACTCTTTATCATATTAGATTTAGCCAAAGAGAAGCACATTGATAAAATATTTTGGCCAAGTTCTATTGCTGTATTCGGTCCAACAACACCAATGGATCAAACCCCCCAACATACCATAATGGAACCAACCACCGTTTATGGTATCTCTAAACAGGCAGGAGAAAGATGGTGTGAATATTATAATTTAAAATTTGGAGTAGATGTCAGAAGCATTCGCTATCCAGGATTAATATCTTACAAAAGTTTACCCGGTGGCGGAACAACAGATTATGCAGTAGATATATTCTATAAGGCCAAGGAAAATAAAAAATTTACTTGTTTTCTAAAAGAAGATACAGCACTTCCAATGATGTTTATGGATGATGCGATTAGAGCAACAATTGAATTGATGGAAGCACCCATTGAAAAAGTAATCATTAAATCTTCTTACAATCTTGCTGGAATTAGTTTTACACCCGCCATACTTGCAAAAGCTATTCAAAAAGTAATACCTAATTTCGAAATTGAATATCATCCAGATTTTAGACAAGCTATTGCTGACAGTTGGCCGAATTCAATTGATGATTCGAAAAGTAAAAATGATTGGGGATGGAAACCCAAATTTGATCTCGATGGAATGGTAGCAGTAATGCTCGACAACCTGTAAGCTGTTCAAAAAGAAAAATTAAGTAATAAAAATCAAATTAATTTTATTTTGTTTAATCTTTTTATGCGTTAGTTAAACAATTTGTTTAACTTTACTTGTAAATCGTTAAACAAAACAATATGTCAACTTTAGAATTCAATGAAGCACTTATAAGTTTGGAAGGGCATTTGCAATCATTCGCAATGAGTTTTACACGAAATAAAGATGATGCTTTAGATCTTACACAAGAAACTATGCTGAAAGCAATCACCTACAGAAAATATTATACACCTCAAACAAATTTCAAGGCATGGACATTTACCATTATGAGAAATTTATTTATCAATCAATATAGAAGAAAAGTAAAATCAAGAACAATTTTTGACACTTCAAATGAGATGTATTTAATTTCTAATTCATCAGGAAGTAGTGAAACAGCAATTGAAATCATATCAACCAAGGATATTAACAAAAAAATTGATACTTTAGAGTCCGAATACAGAACTCCATTCTTAATGCACTTCGAAGGGTTTAAATATAAAGAAATTTCTGAAAAATTACATATTCCTATTGGGACAGTAAAAAGCAGAATATTTTTTGCACGCAAAAAATTAATGGGCTTATTACCTGAATATTCTTATTCTGCCAACTAAATGAATAAAAAAGTCACTCTTATTGGAGCTGGAATTGCCAGTTTATCAGCTGCTTCATTTTTAGCGAAAGCAGGATATGATGTGACTATATTAGAAAAAAACAGTACAATTGGCGGAAGAGCAAGACAATTCAAAACAGATGGATTTGTTTTTGACATGGGACCAAGTTGGTATTGGATGCCAGATGTTTTTGATCGATTCTACGAACAATTTGGCCACACAAGTTCCGATTTCTATACCTTAAAAAGATTAGATCCATCCTATAGAATTTATTGGCCTGATCAAGATTATACAGATATCCCTGCTAATTATTCTGAAATGGAAAACTGGTTTGAATCGTTAGAGTCAGGAAGTTCAATTCAATTAAAAGCATTTCTTAAAGAGGCGGAATACAAATATGATGTTGGTATGAAAGATTTAGTCTTTAGACCGAGTTTATCCCTTTTGGAATTTGTAGACATGCGTATTTTTAAAGGTTTGTTTCAATTAGATTTAACAAAACCATTTTCTAAATATATCCGGAAATACTTTAAGCATCCGAAACTTATTTCCATGCTCGAATTTCCCGTGCTATTTTTAGGCGCAATGCCTAATGAAACCCCTGCACTTTATTCACTCATGAATTATGCAGACATTTCACTTGGCACTTGGTATCCAATGGGTGGTATGTATAAATTTATTGAAGCATTTGAAAAGATTGCATTAGAACAAGGCGTTAAAATAATTAAAGACGCTGAAGTTACCTCCTTTGAATTTGAAGGAGCAAAGGTAACTGCTGCAAGAACTAAAGATCAAGTTTTTCCATCTGATATATTTATTTCTGGAGCAGATTACCAACATACAGATGATAAGTTGTTAGGTGACAAATCCAATTATTCCGATTCTTATTGGGACAAAAGAACCATGGCTCCCTCTTGCTTAATCTTCTATGTTGGTATTAATAAAAGAGTTGAAAATCTAAGACATCATAATTTATTCTTTGATGAATCGCTTGATGATCATGGAAAAGAAATTTACAAAAACCCAAAATGGCCAACTAAACCATTGTTTTATTTATCCGTTCCTTCTGTTACAGATGATAGCGTTGCACCAGCTGGACATGAGAATCTTTTTTTTCTAGTGCCCATTGCTCCCGACTTAAAGGATGATGATGTCACACGAGAATATTATTTTGAAATTTTATTAGAAAGGTTAAAAACCATAACTGGAAATGATATTAAAGACAATATTGTTTACAAAAGAAGTTTTTGCATTGAAGATTTTAAAAATGATTATCATGCTTTTAAGGGTAATGCATACGGTTTAGCGAACACTTTAAAACAAACTGCTATTCTAAAACCTAGCTTGAAGAACAAGAAATTACAAAACTTTTATTATACAGGTCAATTAACTGTTCCTGGTCCAGGAGTACCTCCAGCAATCATCTCGGGGGAAGTTGTTGCCAATGAAATAATTAAACAGTATTCGAAATAATGAAGTCGATTTTTGATGACATAAGTCAAGAAATAAGTCAATTAACTACAAAAAGATACAGCACTTCTTTTTCGCTAGGGATTAGTCTATTAAATAAAAAAATTCAAAAGCCCATCTATGCTATCTATGGTTTTGTCAGGTTTGCAGATGAAATTGTAGATTCATTTCATGGATTCGATAAAGAATTCTTATTAGCTGACTTCAAAAAACAAACCTACCGTGCTATTGAAGAAAAAATTTCTTTAAATCCAATTTTAAACAGCTTTCAATGGGCTGTGAATACCTACAATATTCCCTTGGATCTTATTGAAACTTTTTTAAATTCCATGGAAATGGACTTAGATTCAACAGATTATGAACAAATTCAATATGAAACTTATATACTTGGATCTGCTGAAGTGGTAGGATTGATGTGTTTACAAGTTTTTGTTGAAGGAAACACAGAAGAATTTGAAAGACTCAAGCATAATGCTATGAAATTGGGTTCTGCGTTTCAAAAAATAAATTTCTTGAGAGACCTTCAAGCAGATTATAATGAACTAGGACGCGCCTATTTCCCAGGATTTGATATCAATACCTTTGATGAGGCAACTAAAAAAGAAATCGAAGCAGATATTTCACTAGATTTTTCTTTAGGATATGAAGGTATCAAACAACTTCCAAAAAAAGCCAGATTAGGAGTGTATTTAGCGTATGTTTATTATTTTAAATTATTTAATAAAATTATAAACAGTTCTCCAGAGACGCTAATGAATAAAAGAATACGCATTCCTAACAATAAAAAGTTAAGGCTGCTTTTATCTTCTTATTTAAGGCACAATTTGAATAGTTTATGATACAAAAAGTAATCCTAGTCAATGAAGATGACGAGGTTATAGGAACGATGGAAAAGTTAGAAGCCCATTTAAAAGGTGTCTTACATCGTGCGTTTTCCATTTTTATTTTCAATGATAAGCTAGAACTACTTATCCATCAAAGAGCATTTGATAAATATCATTCCCCTGGACTTTGGACCAATACTTGTTGCAGTCACCCCTGCCCTAATGAAACCAGCCTAGATGCTGCTAACAGAAGATTACAAGAAGAAATGGGAATGCAGTGTGAATTAATAGAACAATTTTCATTTATCTACAAAGAACGCATTAACGAAACTATTATAGAATATGAACTGGATCATGTTTTTTTAGGATTCTCCAATTCAGAACCCATCATAAATACGGAAGAAGTTGCTGCGTATAAATGGATCAGCCTTCCAGAACTCAATGAACAAATGCATACACATCCAAATGATTTTACCATTTGGTTCAGAATAATTATAAATTCATATATCAATAAATTTCAATTCCAATGATGAAAGTTTGTAGAAGGACCACCTTTAATGCCGCTCACAGGCTTTTTCGATCTGATTGGTCGGATGAAAAAAACAATGCTGTCTTTGGAAAATGTAACAATCCAAATTTTCATGGTCATAACTACACCCTAGAAGTGTGGGTGGAGGGCAGCATTGATCCAGAAACTGGATATTTAGTTGATCTCAAATTACTTAAAGAAACCATTAAAGAAGAAATTTTAGAACGCTTTGATCATAGAAACTTAAATTTAGATTGCACAGAATTTAAAGATCTTAATCCAACGGTTGAAAATATTGCCCTAGTGTGTTATAATATTCTACGAACCAAATTAGAGCCTAAATACGGACTGAGTTTGAAACTATGGGAAACAGAAAACAACATCGTTTTCTATGATGGAAAATAACAATAAAAGCTCTAATAAAATTAATCTGTTTTGGCATCGTAGAGATCTGAGAATTATTGATAATTCAGGACTTTTCAAGGCCTTAACTTCAGGAAATAAAATACAATCTGTATTTATATTTGATAATAATATACTGAAATTACTTACCAACAAAGAGGATGCAAGGGTCACTTTTATTTATCGTGAAACAGCCCGATTAAAAGCAGAATATCAATCATTAGGTGCTGATTTATTGGTTTTATATGGCGATCCAATTGAATTAATTCCAAAATTAGCACTTGAATTTGGTGCTGAAACAGTATTCACCAATAGGGATTATGAGCCAAAGGCAGTTAAGAGAGACAAAAGAATTTACGAACTGCTCGAAGAAAACAAAATTAAATTTATTGGGGCAAAAGATCATGTTATTTTTGAGAAAGAGGAGATAACAAAAGGGGATGGATTGCCCTATACGATCTATACTCCATATGCAAATAAATGGAGAGAAAAGTTAAAAAGTCAAGATTATGCATGTAT